>CALNBT010000154.1 GCA_937874345.1 uncultured Prevotella sp. | reverse complement strand
GCTGCAAAAAATGCGCACGCAGCCAATGCGATGACTAATTTTTTCATTTTGTTTTAAGTTTTAGGATGCATTTCAGCCTTTACCTATTGTTCCTTCTATAGGAAGTTTTGTTTCTTTTCGATATGCTTATTTAATTTGTTCTGTTCACGCTATAAATGTTAAAGCCGGCTGTGAATACTCATCTGATATCATTTACGAAGAATAATATATGCAAAAATAATTATTATATCTGAATTAGAATTTTCCTTTTATTGTATATTTTTCTAAAATAAACTAACGAAATAAAATGCAACGTAGCTAAACCATCTAAAAAAGCAGTATCTTTGCACCGTGATTTGCATCATCTCTTCAAGGTCATTTCTACGTTCAATGACCTTTGATCCGAGCTTTTATTTTAGATGTTTTCAAGAAGAAAAGGACGACGATAGTGATTAATATCAACGATATTCAGAATAAACGGATTGCTGTGCTGCTTTCGGGCGGTGTAGACAGTTCGGTTGTAGTGTACGAATTAGCCAGTATGGGATTGCATCCCGACTGTTTCTATATTAAGATTGGTCCCGAGCAACAGGAAGAATGGAACTGTTCTTCCGAAGAAGACTTGGAGATGGCGACTGCTGTTGCTGCCCGTTTTGGCTGCAAGCTCCAGGTTGTAGACTGTCATCAGGAATATTGGAGTCAGGTTACACAATACACCATGGAAAAGGTGAAAGCCGGATATACACCCAATCCCGATGTGATGTGTAACCGGTTGATCAAGTTTGGTGCGTTTGATCAAAAGATTGGTCATGATTACGATTTGATTGCTACGGGGCATTATGCACAAACCGAAATGATTGATGGAAAGAAATGGCTGGTTACCAGTCCCGATCCCGTGAAAGACCAAACCGATTTTCTGGCACAAATCTATGATTGGCAACTGAAAAAGGCCTTGTTTCCCATTGGTCATTATGTCAAGAACGAAGTGCGTGAAATTGCTGAACGCGAGCACCTGATCAATGCGAATCGCAAGGATAGCCAGGGAATCTGTTTCCTGGGGCAAATCGACTATAACGAGTATTTACGAAGATATTTAGGCGAAGCACCCGGCGACGTGATCGAGTTTGAGACAAGTAAGAAGATTGGCCAACACAAAGGTTTATGGTTTCACACCATCGGTCAGCGCCATGGCCTTGGCTTTGGCGGTGGACCTTGGTTTGTCGTGAAAAAAGATGTTGCCAAAAACATCCTTTTTGTCAGCAAAGGATATGATCCTCAAACGGCATACAAGAGCGTGTTTACGATACACGACTTCCATTTTCTCACCGAGCCGGTAGCCATGGACCGTGTAACCTTCAAGATTCGTCATACACCCGAATATCATCCTGGAACCATTGTGGCATTGTCTGACGGCCGTTATCGAATGCAAGCCGACCAATCCATCCACGGTGTTGCACCCGGACAGTTCTGCGTTGTATACGATGAACATCATCACCGTTGTTTCGGTTCAGCCGAAATTGTGTGGGACGAATAAATAAAATAAATCGTTTTGTGCATCGCTCATCCATTTCTTGCTTATATTTCGAACAATAGTTTTATGTTGTTTCAACATAAAGATTCTGATGCAAAATGACAGTGCTTTGCAAAATGCACTCGTTTGCACAACAAACCCATTGACTTCGGTTGTCGAAATCAATGGGTTTGTTGTGCAATATGCATGACTTTGCTAAACGCTTTTCATCCGAATCTTTCTAAGGAATCGAAAAGAATATTCCATCATGAATCCTTTTGTTTCCGTTTTGTAACGGAATGGCCATCAGGTTGTCTGATCACGATCAGTACATAACGTTGCCTTATTCTGTCGTTTGTTTCAAAGCCTGACTCTTAAGGGCGTTAGCAATCTTGATAGCCTTCTTGTTAACGTCGTTGACATTCTTCTTTCGGTAGTAACCTCTTGAGCCAAAACGGTCGCTCAGCACCAGGGAGTCATTTTTTAGGTAATCGATATTACACGTGTCGTTTACCGGATTGGTAATCGTTATTTTTCCATCTTTTGTCAATGTGGGTGTCGCGCTGGTGACAATCAGCATACCATTCCACATCTGCCATGTCGTAAAATAACCCAAAGGTGGATAAACAACGGGACTCTCTTCTTCCAATGCGCTCTGAGCCGGTACATAACCCACACTTTGTGCGATCCAGTTGCTTTTCAGCCAGAAGCCATATTCTCTGGGAATAAGATGAGTTTCTTTGATCGAATCAGACATTTGGTTCATCAAACGGCGTTGAAGTTTTTGGCTCATATGGCTGAAATCGCGCATTTGGGGCATCACAATATAGCACCAGATGCCTTTCAGCTCATCTATATCGACCACCATCGTGGCTGTCATCGAGTCTTCCTGACTTCTAATAACACCTACCCAGTCGCCGATTTTGGGTTTTCCCAAAACCTTTCCATCGTGAAATGCGTCAATAATATCGTATTTCACAGGGTCTCCTCCCTTGTCAGGCAATAATACTAATACCGAGTCGGTACACCCGTCGCAGGCAAGTCCGTAAATAGTCTTGTCGCCCACCGTGTTGGCAGTTAAGGACTTCCCATTCTCTAAAATGTCTGTTGTGGTATGTCGCTTGCCACAACTCAATAAAAGAATAGCCAAAGCTGTTGCTGTCAGTATTGTCTTGATGCTCATTTTCAATGAATTCGTATTGGTAAGGTGAATCCGGACATCTGGATACGTCCGAAAAGCCCGTGTCTATCTAATAACTGTTAGATGCAAACTTACACATATTTATCGAATTCTGCATCAAATGACATTGGAAAATTATTTTTTCGATGAGTAGAAATAACGTTATAATTCATAAAAAATCTTTTTCGTGTATATAAAGTTGGTTATTTTTCGTAATTTTGCAATCCTAGATAGTTCGTAGTTAAGTAGTTTTTATGAAAAAGAAAATACAGTTCAGTCTCGTATATCGGGACATGTGGCAATCTTCTGGTAAGTTCCAGCCACGTAAAGAAGAGTTGGAACGCATTGCTCCAGCTATTATTGAAATGGGATGTTTCTCTCGCGTTGAGACAAATGGTGGTGCTTTTGAGCAGGTTAATTTGCTTGCTGGCGAAAACCCAAACGATGCCGTTCGTGCTTTCTGTGCACCCTTCAACAAAGTTGGAATCAAGACACACATGCTCGACCGTGGTCTGAATGCACTTAGAATGTACCCTGTTCCTGATGATGTACGTGCTTTGATGTACAAGGTCAAACACGCTCAAGGAGTTGATATCCCCCGTATCTTTGATGGATTGAATGATGTTAGAAACATTATCCCAAGCATCAAGTGGGCTGCCGAAGCAGGTATGACTCCTCAGGGAACGCTGTGTATTACGACTTCTCCGATCCATACCCTGGGATATTATGTTGATATTGCAGACAAATTGATTGAAGCAGGTGCACAGGAAATATGCTTGAAGGATATGGCCGGCATTGGACAACCAGCTCTGTTGGGACAGCTTACCAAGGCTATCAAGGATAAATATCCTCATATCATCATTGAATATCATGGTCATTCGGGTCCAGGTTTGTCAATGGCTTCTATTCTGGAGGTATGCAATAATGGCGCCGATATCATCGACACCGCCATCGAACCGTTATCTTGGGGTAAGGTTCATCCAGACGTTATCACTGTTCAGAGCATGCTGAAGAACGAGGGATTTGATGTTCCTGAAATCAATATGGCTGCCTACATGAAGGCTCGTGCTCTTACACAGGAGTTCATCGATGAATGGTTGGGCTATTTCATCAATCCTCAGAACAAACTCATGAGTTCACTTTTGCTGGGCTGTGGTCTGCCAGGTGGTATGATGGGAAGTATGATGGCCGATCTTGAAGGTATTCGCGGAACCATTAACAACCTTAGAAAGAAAAAGGGTGACAGTGAATTGTCGAAAGACGATATGCTGATCAAGCTGTTTGATGAAGTGGCATATGTTTGGCCTCGCGTGGGCTATCCTCCTTTGGTTACCCCATTCTCGCAATATGTCAAGAACATCGCTTTGATGAACTTGCTGACAATCGAGCAGGGAAAGGGGCGTTTCGTCATGATGGACGACTCTATGTGGGGAATGATTTTGGGCCGTAGTGGAAAAATACCCGGTGCCATCGATCCTCAACTGGTAGAACTCGCAAAAAAACAGGGACGTGAGTTTACCGATGTAGATGCTCATACCTTGATTCCTAATGCTTTGGATGACTTTAAGACAGAGATGAAGGAAAATGGTTGGGACTTTGGCAAGGACGATGAAGAACTGTTTGAGTTGGCAATGCATCCTGAGCAGTACCGCAACTATAAGAGCGGCCAGGCTAAGAAGAACTTCCTGGCAGACTTACAAAAAGCCAAAGATGCCAAATTGGGAAGTAAACTTTCGGTAGAACAGCTTGCTGCTTTCAAACATGCTAAGGCTGATGCCATCGTGGCACCTGTAAAGGGTCAGGTATTCTGGGAGTTCAATGGTGATGGCGAAGCAGCTCCCTCTGTTGAACCTTATATCGGAAAAGAATACGAAGAAGGTGTTGCCTTTTGCTACATCTTGTCACCATGGGGCGAGTTCGTTACCGTTCCTGCTGCATTGGGTGGCAAGTTGGTTGAAATCAATGCTAAGCAAGGCACTAGAATCAACAAGGGAGACGTCATTGCGTATATAGAGAGAGACCAACTGTCTTAATTGACTTTCTGGCCTATGAGTGACCACACGGTCCATCTTGATGTAGAACGCCATCTTGCGATGGTCATGTTACAAAAGATGGATCGTGTGTTCTTTTGATAAGAAAGACATTGTCATATTTCCTTATGGATTATTTATCGATCATCAACCAATATTATCCGCAAGACGACAAACTAAAAAATATCCTCTTGACACATGGACGCAGTGTGGCAGACAAGGCTTTGGCCATCGTTGACCGCCATCCTGAGCTGCATTTGGATCGTCAATTTGTGGAAGAGGCAGCTATGTTGCATGATATCGGCATCGTGAAGTGTAATGCGCCGGCGATTTATTGCTATGGTGAAGAACCTTATATCCGGCATGGGCTTTTGGGTGCTGTCATGCTGCGGGATCATGGACTTGACCGTCATGCGCGTGTATGCGAGCGCCATACGGGGGCTGGTATCGACCTGCAAAATATCATTCACCAGAACTTACCCCTGCCGCATCAAGATTTTCTTCCCGAAACGCTCGAAGAACAGGTTATCTGTTATGCAGATAAGTTCTTTTCGAAGACTCATCTGGATCGCGAAAGAAATGTGGAAAAAGCCGAGAGAAGTCTCGCCCGATTTGGAGAAGAAGGAGTGAAAAGATTCAGACGCTGGGTAGAATTGTTTGAATAACATGTCCGTCATCCTTTTTTCCAAACTCCAATGCGTCTGATCTTACGATAAAGGCGTTATACACAAAGGTTTTTCCTAAACGTTAAAAAAGGAAAATAAACAACCAGTTCATGCTTATTTATGTAATTTTGTATTTCAATGAGGTTTAAATCGGTTATAACCCTTTTACTGTTTGCTTTCATCTTCGTATTGGCAGACATTCAACGCCCCGGCTCCTACATCAACCCGCGTATGCCCCAGAGCGATACAACTGTTGTAGACAACAGCTCTATGGGACAGCAAAAGAAGGGAATATTAAATCCGGATTCAACCACATTGGATTCACTTCAACTGGCTATTTTAAAACATAATCGTGCGATTGACGATTCCATTCGCCTGGATTCGCTGAATAAGACCAAATCGAAAGGAATCAATGCGCCGATCAATTACACAGCAGAAGATTCGCTTATTTACAATGCCCAAGATAAGACGGCACACCTCTTTGGCTCTTCAACGGTAAAATACGAAGCCATGGATTTGAAGAGTGAAAAGATTTTCTTGAACATGGACAGTAGTGTGGTTCATGCCACGGGTGCCATCAAAGACACGGTGTCCAAAAAATTGGTAGGCACACCAGAGTTCAACATGGGTAAAGATGCCTATAAGAGTGATACCATGGCCTATAATTTCAAGACCAAGAAAGGACTGATCAATCAGGTCTTCACACAGCAGCAAGAAGGTTTTTTGAGAAGTGAATTGTCTAAACGCGATTCTTCGGGAGTTATTTATCTGCAACATGGCCGTTATACCACGTGTGACAAGGATTGTCCCGATTTCTATATTTCTCTTTCACGGGCCAAGGTTCGCCCGGGTAAAGATGTAGTCTTTGGCCCGGCTTACCTGGTTGTTGCCGACGTTCCGTTGCCTCTGGCCATCCCTTATGGATTCTTTCCTTTTACCAAAAGCTATTCATCGGGTTTTATCATGCCGTCGTACGGTGATGAAATGAGCCGTGGATTTTATTTGCGTGATGGTGGATATTATTTTGCTATCAATGATAAGGTTGACCTGAAACTCGTTGGTGAAATCTACACAAAAGGCTCTTGGGGCATCTCTGCAGCCAGCAATTATAACAAACGCTATCGTTATAGCGGAAGTTTTTTGTTTAGTTATCAGGATACCAAGAATGGTGACAAGGGGTTACCTAATTATGCTGAACAGAAAAGTTTCAAGGTTCAGTGGAGTCATCGACAAGACCCCAAGGCGAATCCATTCAGTTCATTGTCGGCAAGTGTCAATTTTGTATCCTCAAGTTTTGAGCGAAACAATCTGACAAGTATGTATAACCCACAGGCGATGACACAGAGTA
>CALNBT010000153.1 GCA_937874345.1 uncultured Prevotella sp. | reverse complement strand
ATACATAGAAAATAAGAAATATTGCAATGGTTGTGCAAAAGTACGGATATTTTTTGATGAGAAAGCGAGGATAAGTACAAATGTTCTAAATTGGAAAGCTTTCTTGACATTGGTCTAGTTATTTCAGATTTCGTCTATATGCAATAATTTTAGCTGTTATCCGTTATGCTTTTGTGTTGAAACATTCAAAAATCATATTGATGCTGTTGTCCTTTGTTGCTCTTGTTGCCAGAGGTCAATATGACGTGTCGTTTAGTCATTATTTCGATATGCAGCCTTCGTTTAATCCTGCCTCTGTGGGGAAACAAGCAAAACTGAACATCACCGCCGCCTATGCGATGAATTTTGTTGGTTTTCAGAATAATCCTCGCACAATGTATGCTGCTGCTGATGTTCCGTTTTATGCTTTAAAATCGTACCAAGGGGTAGGAGCACAATTGATAAATGATCAAATTGGTTTGTTTACTCATCAACGTCTTCAATTACAATATGCCTACCAGTTCAAACTTTTTGGTGGGAAGATGGCTTTGGGAGCTCAGGTTGGACTTTTGAGTGAGTCGTTTGATGGCACACGCCTTAACCTAGAAGATAGTCAAGACCCTGCCTTTTTCAATACAAAAGCCAGTGGAAATGCCTTGGATCTTGGCACAGGGCTTTATTACTCGCATGGTTCTTGGTATGTAGGCTTATCCGCTTTGCATCTCACTTCACCCTTAATTACATTCAATGAGAAGAATCAGTTGCAAATAGATCCTACATATTATTTGACAGGTGGATACAATATACAATTGAGAAATCCGTTTATTTCAATAATTCCTTCTGTCCTGATGAGGACTGATGGCGTTACCTACCGCGGTGATATTACCGGTCGTTTGGTATATTCTTATGATAAAAAAATGATGTATGGAGGTATTTCTTATAGTCCAACCAATTCAGTAACATTCCTGATCGGTGGAAATGTTCATGGCATCGTCTTGGGGTATAGCTATGAGTTGTATACTTCGGCCATTAATCCTGGGAATGGAAGTCACGAATTATTCTTGGGTTATCAGATGGATGTCAATCTCGCCAAGAAAGGAAGAAACAAACACAAGAGTGTGAGATTTCTGTAATCATCATAGTAGCAAATGAATTTCAAATATATGAAAAGAAATATCGTATGGGTTATTACACTCGTTAGCTTGATAACACTAACCGGTTGCTTTGGCAGCAAGACCGCCTCCTTAGTAGGAAGAGGAGGAGAAGTGGTCGGTGTAGGCGGTAAAGTGTTAGCCGAACCAACCCCCTATGGCATGACACGTGTTGAACGAGGCTCTCTGAAGATGGGGCTTGATAAACAGGATAGTCTGTGGGGAAAGGAGTTACCTCAAAAAGATATCTCTGTCGACGGATTCTGGATGGATGAAACAGAAGTAACTAATTCTAAATACAAACAATTTGTTACATGGGTGCGCGATAGCATTTTGCGTACTCGTATGGCAGATCCTTCATATGCTGGCGATGAAACTTACATGATTACCGAAGACAAGAATGGTGATCCAGTACACCCTCATCTGAATTGGAGCAAACAGTTGCCCAGAAAGATGAATGAAGATGAGATGCGTGCTTTGCAAAGTCTGTATACGACCAACCCGGTAACAGGCGAAAAACTGTTGGATTATAGGCAGTTGAATTATCGTTATGAAGTGTATGATTATACCACGGCGGCCTTGCGTCGTAATCGTTTAAATCCGCGAGAACGTAACTTGGATACCGATATTAATGTCAATCCGCAAGAGGTGGTGATGATTTCAAAAGACACAGCTTATGTGGATGAGAGTGGAAATATTGTCAGTCAAACCATTAACCGCCCTCTTTCGGGTCCTTGGGATTTCCTCAATACTTATATCGTCAATGTTTATCCAGATACTACTTGCTGGGTAAATGATTTCCAAAACTCGGACAATGAGGCTTATCTTCGCAACTATTTCAGCAATCCTGCCTATAACGATTATCCTGTTGTTGGGGTGTCGTGGGAGCAGGCCAATGCTTTTTGTGCTTGGCGTACCGATTATTTATTGAAAGGATTGGGCGGCGAGGCTCGATATATTCAGCGGTATCGACTTCCGACTGAAGCCGAATGGGAATATGCTGCGCGTGGAAAGGCCGGCAATGAGTTCCCTTGGGACAACAAGGATGTGGCAAATGGTGATGGCTGTTTCTATGCCAATTTCAAGCCTGATCGTGGAAATTATACCAAGGATGGTAACCTGATAACCAGTAAAGTGGGTATTTATGGTGCCAATTCCAATGGATTATATGATATGGCTGGCAATGTAGCCGAATGGACAAGCACCGTTTTTACAGAATCGGGCATTGAAGCCATGAACGATTTGAATCCACAACTGGATTATAAAGCGGCATTGGAAGATCCCTATAAGTTAAAGAAAAAAAGTGTTCGAGGAGGATCATGGAAGGATCCTGTATCTTATATCAGAAGTGCATGGCGCACATGGGAATACCAAAACCAACCTCGTTCTTATATTGGATTCAGATGCGTGCGCAGCTTGGCCAATACTACCAGTACAAAAGAAAAGAAAAGATAATTATTATGATACGGTATAGCAAATTCAATATAGTCTATCGTCTGCAAAAGTGGATGGACAGTGTGCCTGGACAGACCTTCCTCAATTATTCATATAGTTGGGGTGCCTCAATCGTTATTCTGGGAGCCTTATTCAAATTGACTCACCTTCCCGGTGGTAACCTCATCCTTTTTATCGGAATGGGTACCGAGGTTTTTGTATTTTTCCTCTCAGCCTTTGACCGTCCCTTTGATAAAACGGCTGATGGGCGCGATATTCCAAGTCGGTTGACAGAAGAATATCTTGAGACAGGAAAGGTAACCTATTCGGGAGTACATCAATCTGAAGCAATACATCAACCAGGCAGTACACTCCCAGTTGATGAAACAGTTCGTGTAAGCGGTACTCAGGAAATGCCAAATAGGGTGGCTTCTGTTGATAAGGCAGCGGTTGAAACGATAGAAGTGGCTGGTACAACAGGATCATCTCAAATGATAACACCCCAAAATGAGGGATTATCAGACTTGGTTGAGGCCCAAAGTAATTATGTTGACGCATTGAAGACACTGACAGAAACACTGGGTAAGGTTTCTGAACAAAGTGTACGCCTGACCCGAGATAGCGAAGAAATGGAAAATCTGAACCGCACTTTGACAGGAATCTGCAAAGTTTACGAAATGCAGTTGAAGGGAGCCAGTCAGCAAATTGGAACAATTGACCAAATTAATGATCAGACGCGCAAGATGGCACAACAGATAGAACAGTTGAATACCATCTATGCCCGCATGATTCATGCAATGACTGTCAATATGCAGGCTAACAATTCAGGTATGAACCCCATGCAAGAATAATTTGAAAAAAGCATAATACTCCTTCCTATGCAGAGCATGGTGGGGTAAAGCTTCATAATATCACAAGAATGGCAATTAAGAAAAGACCGCTGTCGCCTCGCCAAAAGATGATCAACCTGATGTATGTTGTGTTGATGGCGATGTTGGCTTTGAACGTTTCTACAGAAGTGCTCGAAGGCTTTTCTGTCGTTGAGGAAAGTTTGAACCGTACAACGAACAATTCGTCGAGAGAAAACGAAGCGCTATATAATAGTCTTTCAGAACAGTTTAAATCCAATCCAGAGAAGGTAAAAGCCTGGTTTGACAATGCAACATCGGTCAAACGATCGAGTGATTCTCTCTACAACTTTGTGCAATCCTTGAAGAATGCTATCGTCAGACAGGCTGATGGCCCTAAGGGTGATGTGCACAATATTGAGAATAAGGATAACCTTGAAGCCGCTTCAATCATCATGCTGGCTCCTGGAACCGGTAAAGGAAAACAGCTATATCAGCAGATAAACCGCTATCGGGATAAAATGTTGACTTATATTACCGATGAACAGCAACGTAGTATGATCATGAGTCATCTTTCGACGACACCGTCAAAACGTGCAAAGGGAATGGGTAAAAATTGGCAGGAATACATGTTTGAGGACATGCCTGTATCTGCTGCCATTACATTGTTGTCGAAACTGCAAAGTGATGTTCGTTACGCTGAAGGTGAAGTGTTGCATACCCTTGTCTCGAATGTAGACATGAAAGATATCCGTGTCAATAAACTTGCGGCCTTTGTCATTCCCGAATCGCGAACCATCGTCAGTGGAGATCAATTCTCTGCCCGTATTGTCATGGCAGCGGTAGATACAACCAGTCAGCCGGATATCTATATCGGCGGTCGGAAAGTTGCGTTACACAACAATACATATCAATTTACGGCGAATGGAGTAGGAGAGCACTCATTCAGCGGATACATGACCATGCGGAATGGAGTGGGTGACTTGATACGACGAAATTTCTCTCAAACCTATTCCGTGGTTGCTCCAAGTGCAACTGTTTCGGCCGATTTGATGAATGTTTTATATGCCGGTTATGATAATCCTATCAGTATCAGTATCCCGGGAGTCCCTTTGAGCGCTGTTTCGGCATCGATGGCGGGAGGATCGTTTAGGTCGGTCGGTATAGGTAAATTTATAGCTAGGCCATCTGCGATAGGAAAAGATGTCATCATCAGTGTGGCGTCAAGTGCTAATGGGATGATTCGACAAGTTGGCAAATTTACATTCAAAGTTCGTAAGTTACCCGATCCAGTTGCATACCTTTCTGTTGGAACCGATCGTTTCAAGGGAGGTTCTTTGGCTAAGGCTTCGCTGATGAATACCGAAGGTATCAGTGCTGCCATCGACGATGGATTACTGGATATCCAGTTTAAGGTCGTGAGCTTCGAAACAGTATTCTTTGATAACATGGGCAATGCTGTGCCAATGTCATCCGATGGATCACGATTCAGCGAACGACAGCGTGAAACATTCCGCAAGCTTTCTCGAAGCAAGCGTTTCTATATTACGCGGGTTTCTGCAATTGGTCCTGATGGCTTGACCCGTAACTTGCCCGCCTCAATGGAGGTTATCGTAAAATAATAAGTGTAAACAGCAATAAACGTCTTTTTTAATCAAAAGAAAATGATGAAAAAAATATTGATCATGGCGTGGATTATTTGTGTGGGACAACTGTCTATGGCACAGCCGCCGGCTCGTAGGACCCAGCAGCAAGCAGCCCAACAGTCGAAGGCCAACAATCTCAGTCTGCGTGCCCAGCTTTCATATCCAAAGGAACCCGAAATGCCTGAAGAAGTTGTTTGGCGACGTGATGTATACCGTGAACTGAATTTAACGCAAGATGCCAATGCTGGATTGTATTATCCCGTTGAGCCTGTTGGAACGCAAATGAACCTGTTTTGTTATCTGTTTAAACTGATGATGACGGGAAGCATTCCTGCTTATCAATATCGTTTGGATGGAAATGAGCTGTTTACCGATTCAACAAGAATTAAACCGTTGGAGTTTTTGGACAACTATCATATCTATTATCAACGAACCGATCGCGGTGTACGCATCGATGACAGCGATATCCCATCTAAAGAAGTAACAGGTTATTATATCAAGGAGAGTTCATATTACGATCAGGCATCGGCTACATTCCACACCAAAGTGTTGGCTTTGTGCCCCATCATGAAACGCGCAGATGATTTTGGAGATGCAGAGACTCCATATCCGTTGTTCTGGGTCAAGTACGATGACCTGTCACCCTTCCTTGCCAAACAGACCATCATGACGAGCAATCTGAACAATGCTGCCGTGATGAGTATTGATGACTTCTTTACCAAGAATATGTATCGAGGGAAGATTTACAAGACCAATAACATGTTGGGACGCACTTTGGCTCAATACAATCATACTGACTCGGCTATGACAAAGGAGCAGAAACGAATTGAAAGCGAAATTGCAACTTTCGAAAACCATATTTGGGGTGATCCTGTAGTGACGGATTCATTGGGAAACAATGCTAAACTGACGGCCAAAGACAAAAAGGCGGTAAAAAGTAACAGACGAGTTAAGGAGCCGAAGACGACCGTTCGAAAAAACAGTTCAACCAAGTCATCTAGTTCTTCCAGCTCACCGGCACGTGTTTCAGTGCGCCGTCAGCGTCATTAACGATTCATTTTTTGACGATACACAACATACTAAATATGAAGACAATGAAAAAGATTATTGTAAGCCTTTTAGTGATTGCATCACTATTCATGGTTTTGCCAGCTAATGCTCAGGCAAAGTTAGGTATAAAGGGCGGCTTGGACGTCACCGAGTTTTCTCTCAATACGAATGTATTCAATACATCCAATCGTTTGGGATATTTTATCGGTCCGACCTTAAAAATGAATCTGCCAGTTGTAGGCCTTGGACTTGATATTTCTGCGCTTTATGATCGACGTGATACCAAAATTTTAGGTTTGAGCACAGCCGGTGATGTTACAGTGAAGCACGAGCAAATCATGGTTCCGGTAAACCTGCGATACAGCGTCGGATTAGGAAGTAAGTTTAATATTTTCGGATTTGCCGGGCCTCAGGTAGCCTTCAATCTTGGCGACCAGACCAAAACCATACCAGAACAAATGATTGAATGGACGCTCCGCTCGTCAAATTTCAGTGTAAATGCCGGTGCAGGATTAACACTTGGTGGACATTTGCAAGTTTCAGCGAACTATAATATCATTGTTGGAAAGACGGGTGACATAACCTACAAGGACATTCATGAAAGTATTCTGACCAAAAAAACCAGTGCCAACTCTTGGCAATTAGCATTGGCTTATTTCTTTTAGCTTAGGAGTAGGGTGTCATCTTGACACATCCTATCTGCAATCTTCATGGAATTGATGATCAATTTCATTGATATTGCACGCCAATCTCAATGACTTTGCCGAGCAATACCAGTGAGTTTGTTTTTAGAATAAATTCATTAGAAAAAGTAGCTGACTCGACTTACAGATCTGAGGTGTTAAACATTATCAGCCCGAAGTGAATTTCTTCATTTCGGGCTGAATCACTTTATATATAGGAGTGTTATCCTATCGTGTTCTTGATGCGCTTCAATCCCTCCATCATCAGGCTGCGTGGCATAGCAATGTTGATGCGCAGGTAGCCTTCTCCTGAAGGATCGCCGTACATAGGTCCCCTGTTCACAAACACTTTTCCCTCGTGAAGGAGCTTTTTGGAAAGCTCTTTACTGCTCATTCCTGTAGAACGGATGTCTATCCAAACCAGGTATGTGCCTTCAAGTCTTAAAACTTCCCATTGTGGCAGTTGCTCATTGAAAAATGATTTCAGTGCTTGATAGTTCCCCCACAGGTATTCATTTAACTGATCTATCCAGTCTTCACTTTCATTGTAGGCTGCCTGCAAGGCAACTACCCCGAAAGGATTAACGTCACACACCTCGTTGATATTGATGGCACGGTCAATCTTTTTGCGCATTTCTTCGTTGCTGGTAATGATGTTAGCAATTTGTAGGCCAGCAATATTGAAGGATTTGGTTGGCGAGTTGGTCGTGACCGTATTGTTTTGACATTCCTCTGACAAAGCCGCGAACGACGTATAATGGTACCCGGGCATGATCAATTCGCAATGAATCTCGTCGGCAATCACTTTGACGTTGTGCTTCAGACAGATGTCGTTCATACGAATCAATTCATCAACCGTCCAAACGCGTCCGGCAGGGTTGTGAGGATTGCATAGCAAGAACACTTTTGTGCGATCATCGGCGGCCTGCCTTTCAAAATCATCGAAATCAATTTCGTATGTATCTCCCTTTCTAACCAGTGGATTTTCGGCAGCAGAACATCCGTTGTTTCTGATAGAAGTGAAAAAACAGTTGTATACAGGTGTCTGGATCAATACCTTGTCTCCCGGTTCGGTCAAGGCCTTGATTACTGCCGAAATGGCAGGAACGACCCCTGTTGTGTAGATGATCCAATCGCGTTCAA
>CALNBT010000152.1 GCA_937874345.1 uncultured Prevotella sp. | reverse complement strand
CTGAATATGAACGATGCCAATCTGATTAATTCTCCTTATTATTATCTGCAGCAAAACGATATTGTCTATGTGGAGCCTAATAAGACCAAGGCTCAGAATGCGGGTATCGGTCCGTCCACATCGTTGTGGTTCTCGTTTGTTGGAATAGTAACATCGGTTGCTTCACTTGTTATTAATGTTTTAAGAAAATAAGTTTAGTAAAAAAATGAATTGGAAATATGAAGAATACTTAAACATGATGTTGTATTCTTCATATTTTTTTAATATGTAAATTATGTGTGGGATTGTTGGATATATCGGAAAGCGTGAATCATATCCTATCTTAATGATGGGGTTAAAACGATTGGAATACAGAGGTTACGATAGTGCTGGTGTTGCCTTACTAAATGATAATGGAAACCTAAGCGTGTACAAGACGAAAGGTAAGGTTGCCGAGTTGGAATCTTATTGTCAAGATAAAGACATCTCTGGGCATGTAGGTATCGCTCATACCAGATGGGCGACGCACGGAGGACCCTCTTCCTTGAATGCTCATCCGCATTTCTCAGAGTCAAAGAATCTTGCCATAATTCATAACGGTATTATAGAGAATTACGCTGAGTTAAAAAGCAACCTGATTTCAAAAGGCGTTTCCTTTCTCTCAGAAACAGACACAGAGGTGTTGGTTCAGTTGATTGAATATATTCAGAACAAAAAAGGGTTTGACCTG
This sequence comes from uncultured Prevotella sp., assembly GCA_937874345.1. Lineage (GTDB taxonomy): Bacteria > Bacteroidota > Bacteroidia > Bacteroidales > Bacteroidaceae > Prevotella. The sequence continues at coordinate 4,525 of CALNBT010000152.1, read as the reverse complement.
TTGGCCTCCATCCAGATAGCACTTCATCAAGTAATTGGTGCTTATGCCATAGCATTGGTCGATAAACGAAATCCTGATACCATCATTGCCGCCCGCAAGCAAAGTCCGCTGGTTGTTGGAATTGGCGACAATGAGTTCTTTCTCGGATCGGATGCCAGTCCCATTGTAGAATATACCGACAAAGTTGTTTACTTGGAAGATGGCAATATTGCGGTGATGAAACTGGGTGAAGAACTGAAAGTTGTCAATCTTTTGAATGACATTCAAAGTTTAGAAGTTCAGACGGTAGACCTCAATCTTGGCCAAATCGAGAAAGGTGGATATCCACATTTCATGTTGAAAGAGATTTTTGAACAGCCTGATTGTCTGACCAACTGTATGAGAGGCAGAATCAATGATGAAGCTACTAAGGTTACGTTAAGTGCCGTAAGAGACTATCGCGAGCAACTTCTTTCAGCCAAACGTTTTATCATCGTTGCTTGTGGTACATCTTGGCACGCCGGATTGATTGGAAAACAAATCATCGAAAACTTCTGCAGAATACCGGTAGAGGTTGAATATGCAAGCGAATTCAGGTATCGAAATCCTGTTTTAAGTAAGAATGACGTAGTGATTGCCATATCTCAAAGTGGGGAAACAGCCGACACTTTGGCTGCTGTAGAATTGTCAAAGGAGCAAGGAGCTTTTATATATGGAATTTGTAATGCTGTCGGTGCGAGTATTCCACGGGCCACCGACACAGGAAGTTATATCCATGTGGGTCCCGAAATCGGTGTGGCATCTACAAAAGCTTTTACGGGTCAGGTAACCGTTTTAGTGATGCTCGCATTGGCTCTTGCTAAGGAAAAAAAGACTATTACCGAAGAAACCTATTTGGAGATTGTCAAGGAATTGGCGGTTATCCCTGAAAAAATGAAAGAAGTTCTCGAGTTGAATGCTAAAATAGCTGATTTAAGCAGAACGTTTACTTATGCTCAGAATTTCATTTATCTGGGACGTGGGTTCGGTTACCCCGTTGCATTGGAAGGTGCCTTGAAACTAAAAGAAATAAGTTACATCCATGCTGAAGGATATCCTGCAGCTGAAATGAAACATGGCCCTATCGCACTAATCGACTCGGATATGCCTGTTGTCGTCATCGCGACTCATAATGGCATGTACGACAAAGTGAGAAGCAATATTCAGGAAGTGAAGGCAAGGCAAGGCAAGGTTATCGCTTTAGTCAGCAAAGGTGACGAAACCATTCGACAAATTGCTGATGAAGTGATTGAGTTGCCCGATACCTTGGAGTGCCTTGAACCGTTGATAGACACTATTCCGTTACAGTTGTTGGCTTATCATATTGCAGTTTGTAAAGGAAAAAATGTTGATCAACCACGAAATTTGGCTAAAAGCGTGACAGTAGAATAATAAAAAAAGGATAACAATTAGATAAAGTTGATGGAACCCCTCAAGCATGAATGTGGCGTAGCAATGATCAGATTGCTAAAGCCATTGGAATATTATCAGAATAAATACGGTACATGGCGTTATGCAATGAACAAATTGTACCTGATGATGGAAAAACAGCATAACCGTGGACAGGAAGGTGCGGGAATGGCATGTATTAAACTAAACTCGGAACCGGGACATGAACACATGTTCAGGGAGCGGGCGGAAGGAAAAAATGCTATAACCGAAATCTTTGGTATCGTCAATAAAAAATTCGATGATGCGACTCCTGAGCAGCTTTCCGATATGAATTTCATCAAGAAGGATCTACCTTTTGCTGGTGAATTGTACATGGGACATTTAAGATATTCAACAACAGGTAAGAAGGGATTGGCATATGTCCATCCCTTTATGCGTCGTAATAACTGGCGTGCCAAGAACCTTTGCCTCTGTGGCAATTTCAATATGACCAACGTTGAGGAAATCTTCGACAAGTTGGTACAGCAAGGTCAGTGTCCTCGCATTTATAGTGATACTTATCTGATGCTTGAGTTCATGGGACATCGCTTGGATAGAGAGGTAGAACGCAATTACGTGGAAGCCAAAGCTAAGGGTTTAGAGAATATGGATATCACTCATTATATCGAGAACCATGTGAATATGAGCAATGTCTTGAAAACGACAATGACCGATTTTGACGGTGGTTATGTTGTTTGTGGCTTTACCGGATCGGGTGAAATGTTCTCAATGCGTGACCCATGGGGCATTCGTCCAGCATTCTATTTTAAGAACGATGAAATAGTCGTGCTCGCCAGTGAACGACCGGTTTTGCAGACAACCTTCGATTTAGAATATCATGATATACAGGAATTGAAGCCTGGCGAGGCCTTATTGGTTAAACGAGACGGTGAATGTTCGCTTGAACAAATTATTGAACAACGGGGCAATTCTGCCTGTTCGTTTGAAAGAATCTATTTCAGTCGAGGATCAGATAGCGACATCTACAAAGAACGTAAGAAGCTTGGTGAGCAGTTGACTCCTGCAGTGCTGAAGGCTATAGACAATGATATTGACCATACCGTTTTCTCTTTTATTCCCAATACCGCTGAAGTTGCATACTATGGTTTGATTCAAGGATTCAAAAATCACGTTCATCACAAGAAAATCGCTGCAATTCAGGCATTAGGACACATCCCAACAGAAGATGAATTGGACGCAATCTTGTCTCAATCTGTCAGAGTAGAGAAAGTCGCTTGGAAAGATATCAAATTGCGTACCTTCATTACTGAGGGTGAATCGCGTAATGATTTAGCCTCTCACGTGTATGATGTCACTTATGGAAGTCTGGTTCCTTATCAAGATAATTTAGTGGTTATCGACGATAGTATCGTGCGTGGAACCACGCTGAAAGAAAGTATTCTTCGTATACTCGACCGCTTGCACCCAAAGAAGATTGTCATCGTGTCGAGTGCACCTCAGATTCGTTACCCCGATTATTATGGTATCGACATGTCATGTCTTGAAGAATTTTGTGTCTTTCGTGCAGCCATACAATTATTGAAGGACGATGATAGAGAACAATACATCAATGCCGTTTATCGGGCTTGTCTCGACGAACTGACAAAGCCGGTAAAAGAAATGCGCAATTGTGTTCGTGACATCTACGAACCTTACACCGTTGACCAGATTAATAATAAGATTGTTGAGATGTTGCGCCCCCAAGGAGTTGATACTCCCATAGAATTGGTTTACCAATCGATTGATGGGCTTCATCAAGCAATTCCAGAGCATCGCGGCGACTGGTATTTCACAGGTAAGTTTCCAACACCAAATGGTACGAAGTTGTGTATTCAAGCCTTCGTAAGTTATATGGAAAAAGTATATCTACATCAATGATAAAGTCATCAATATAATGAAAAAAAATGTAACGCTTGTTTTATCTGATGGAACACAGTTCCATGGCAAATCGTTCGGTTATGAGGCTCCTGTTGCCGGAGAGGTTGTTTTCAACACATCCATGATGGGTTATCCGGAAAGCCTTACCGACGCATCTTATGCCGGTCAGCTGTTGACACTTACCTTTCCTTTGGTTGGCAACTATGGCGTGCCACCATTCACCTTCGATGAAGACGGATTGCCTAGGTTTATGGAAGGGGATAAAATCTACGTTTCGGCGCTTATCGTTTCAGACTATAGCGAATATTATAGTCACTGGAATGCCGTTGAAAGTTTGTCCGATTGGTTGAAGAGAGAGAAAGTTCCTGGTATCACCGGTATCGATACACGTGAACTGACTAAACGACTTCGTGAAAACGGTGTCATGATGGGCAAGATCTTGTTTGATGATGAGCCAGACAATATTCCTGAAGCCAATTACGAGGGGGTTAACTTTGTTGACCAGGTAAGTTGCAAAGAAGTCATTCGTTATCATGAAGGAGCCGGTAAGAAAGTCGTTTTAGTCGATTGTGGTCTGAAAGCAAATATCATCCGTTCGCTCTTGAAACGTGGTGTAGAAGTGATAAGAGTTCCTTGGAACTACGACTATACCGATATGGAATTTGATGGTCTGTTCTTAGGTAACGGTCCTGGTGACCCTGATATGTGTGTAGACACCGTCAATATCCTGCGCAAGCAAATCAGCCAGTCTGCTAAACCCATTTGCGGTATCTGTATGGGTAACCAGATGTTGGCAAAAGCCAGTGGCGCAACCATCTATAAACTCAAATATGGTCACCGTTCGCACAATCAGCCCGTACGACTCGTTGGCACTGACAAATGTTACATTACCAGTCAGAACCATGGTTATGCGGTTGATGCCAAGACATTGGGAAGTGATTGGGAAGAGATGTTCATCAATATGAACGACGGTAGTAACGAAGGTGTTCGCCACAAAAAGAATCCCTGGTTCTCGTCTCAATTCCATCCGGAAGCATGTTCGGGTCCTGTTGACACTGATTTTATGTTTGACAAGTTCATTGACACAATAAAGTAAAGAAAGATGAAAGACGAAAATATCAAGAAAGTATTATTACTTGGATCTGGAGCATTGAAGATTGGTGAAGCTGGAGAGTTTGACTATTCTGGTTCTCAGGCA
>CALNBT010000151.1 GCA_937874345.1 uncultured Prevotella sp. | reverse complement strand
GAACCATACTTTATTGATTATCAAGGGGGAAGAAAAGGACCGATCTATTATGACTTGGCTTCGTTTTTATGGCAAGCCTCTGCCAAATATCCCTTTAAACTGAGACGTGAATTGATTCACGAATATTATCTTTCCCTCAAGCATTATATCGAAGTACCAGAGGTAGCTCACTTTGTTAGAAGGCTGAGTCTGTTTGTATTATTCCGTACTTTGCAGGTGTTGGGGGCTTATGGATTCAGAGGTTACTTCGAGAGAAAAAAACATTTTATAGACTCTATACCGGCTGCGATACAGAATTTACGTGACTTGATGACACTTGACGAGCAGGTGTTTCCGTACCCTTATATGATGAACTTGCTGTCTGAATTGACCAAGTTGCCGCAATTTGCACCGCCAGAAGTTCAACCCGCAAAACGGACAGATGGGTTTAAAACTGCAGCTGATAACGTTTTTCCGGCAAATCCATTGGATGGTCCGGCAACTTTTTCTAAGTATGATAATAAAGGTAGGCTTGTTGTGACGGTCAATAGCTTCTCATTTCAGAAGGGTGTACCCGAAGATCCCAGCGGAAACGGAGGTGGATATGTGTTTGATTGTCGTGCCATTCACAATCCTGGACGATATGAACCCTATAAGCAATTGACTGGATTGGATGAACCGGTAATCCGTTTCTTGGAGGATGATGGTGAAATTCTAGTTTTTCTTGATCAAATATACTCGATTGCAGACCATCATGTACAACGGTATATTCAGCGAGGTTTCACCAATTTAATGTTCTCTTTCGGCTGTACAGGTGGGCAACACCGCAGCGTATATTCTGCCCAGCATCTTGCGGAACATCTTCATGATAAATTTGGGATTGAGGTAAGGATTAACCATTGCGAACAAAACATATATAAAATCCTAGAGGCTAAATAAACATGTGTAGAAAGATGCATCCCAAAGTCATAGAACCTGTCTCAAATATTTGGTCATTTAGGGATTTGATAGTACCTTTGTATCATCTTTTATAAATAGGCTCGATGGATAATAGGATGATGCAGGCTATGATTTTTGCTGCAGGATTAGGAACCAGATTGAAACCCTTGACGGATCATGTGCCAAAAGCGCTTGTCAATGTTGCTGGAAGTCCGTTGCTAAAACATGTTATTTGTCGAATGAAAGATGCTGGTTTCCAGCGAATTGTTGTTAATGTTCATCATTTTTCCAAGCAAATTACGGATTATCTTGAGGCGAACCAAAATTTTGGAATGAATATTTGCATCAGCGATGAAACCGATCATTTATTAGATACAGGTGGTGGTTTGAAAGCTGCCAAACCTTTCTTTGATCGTGCACCCATTCTTGTTCATAATGTAGACATATTGAGTAATGTCGACCTGAAAGACTTTTATGAGAGCAATCTGCAGGCAGCTGCTACACTACTAGTAAGTGAAAGACAGACAAAACGATATTTACTGTTTGACAATGATATGCGGTTAGTAGGATGGACCAATATAGAAACGGGTGAGGTTAAGTCTCCTTTTCTAAATATAGACCCAAGCAATTGTCAGAAGTTTGCATTTTCAGGGATACATATCTTTTCGCCTTGTTTATTTCCATTGATGGAATCGTATCCAGATTGTTTCGGAATCATTGATTTCTATCTGCACATTTGTGCTGATGTTCCCATCAAGGGGCGCGTTGGAAAGAATCTACAATTGATGGATGTTGGCAAGTTGAATACTTTACACGAGGCAGACGATTTTGTAAAACAGCTTCATCTTGAGTGATCATAATCTTGTTTTCAGTCTTGCTTTTCCATTTTAAACAGACAATATTTATTTATAATCATACAAATATATGCAACAGAAGATTATCATTTTGGATTTTGGTTCGCAGACAACTCAGTTAATTGGACGTCGTGTTCGCGAACTGGATACCTTCTGCGAAATCATTCCATACAACAAATTTCCCAAAAACGATCCGTCGGTTATCGGTGTTATTTTGAGTGGTTCGCCCTATTCAGTTCATGACGAGGAAGCATTCAAATGCAATTTAAATGATTTTATCGGAAGGTATCCGGTTTTGGGTATTTGTTATGGTGCCCAATATATCGCCAATACCCTTGGAGGAAAGGTTGAAAAAGCCAATTCCCGTGAATATGGAAGGGCCCATTTGCAGAGCTTTGAAGCCGAAAATGCCCTGTTCAATGGCTTCGCTCCAGACTCTCAGGTATGGATGAGTCATGGCGATACCATTACAGCGCTACCTAAAGATAGTCATGTCATTGCAAGCACTTCTGATGTTCAGTTTGCTGCTTATGCCAGTGATGTCAATCCGTTGTGGGCTGTTCAATTTCATCCAGAGGTCTTTCATACGACACAAGGAACGCTTTTGCTGAAGAATTTTGTTGTTAACATTTGTGGAAGCAAACAGGAGTGGAGTCCCGCATCATTTGTTGAAAGTACTGTTGAGGAATTGAAACAGCAGCTAGGCAATGACAAAGTGATCCTTGGACTCAGTGGAGGCGTCGATTCTTCGGTATGTGCCACCTTGCTTAACAAAGCTATCGGAAAGAATCTTACCTGTATATTCGTTGACCACGGCATGCTTCGAAAGAACGAATTCGAACGTGTAATGGACGCTTATCAGGGATTAGGATTAAATGTAATTGGTGTCAATGCCAGCCAAAAGTTCTTTGATGACTTGAAAGGCGTAACCGATCCAGAACAAAAACGCAAAATCATTGGCCGCGACTTTGTTGAAGTCTTTTATGCTGAAGCAAAGAAGATCACAGATGCCAAATGGTTGGCACAAGGAACGATTTACCCTGATCGGATTGAGAGTTTGAGCATCACCGGCATGACGATCAAGAGTCACCATAACGTTGGTGGCTTGCCAAAAGATATGAAACTTCAACTTTGCGAACCCTTGAAGTGGCTCTTTAAGGATGAAGTGCGCCGTGTTGGGCGCCAGATGCAGATGCCTGATAAGCTGATCAAACGCCAACCATTCCCAGGACCAGGATTAGCTGTACGTATTTTGGGCGATATCACTCCAGAAAAAGTTAATATTCTACAGGCTGCAGACGACATTTACATCGAAGCTATGCACAATTGGATTTGCGAAGATGGTGAAGCGTTGTATGATAAGGTATGGCAGGCCGGTGCAATTCTGTTGTCTACCATTCGAAGTGTCGGTGTGATGGGCGATGAACGCACCTACGAACATCCTGTTGCATTGCGTGCCGTTACGAGTACTGATGCTATGACAGCAGACTGGGCGCATTTACCATACGAGTTTTTAGCAAAGGTTTCGAACGAAATCATTAATAAAGTCAAGGGTGTGAACCGTGTTTGTTACGACATCTCTTCAAAACCGCCCTCGACTATTGAGTGGGAATAAGCATAGATCCTTGTGATGAAGGCGGATATCTATGATAAATGGTGGTGAGTTAATCTTTTTCTGTGTTGTATCAACGCTTGATGATGCGATAAAAGAAAATTGACTCACCACCATATTCCATGATCTTAGTCAGTTCATTCATTGTTGTAAAGCCATGAAATATTGTTGTTCATATTGTTTAGCAACCTTCAAATAATCATGGTGTCGTTTAACATACAGAATTGTTTGCCGTTTTAGAAGACCGATGTTTTGTGGATGCAGCACCAATTTTTCCAAATTTTGGTATACACTATCATAGTTTGGCTCAACATTGACGATCGGTTTCAATTCAGTCTCGTTTAAGATTTCGTAGTTTTCCGGTTCACCTCCTCCAACACAAATGGTGCCTTGGCTCATTGCTTCCAAAGGATTCATGGATGGAGTATAACTGTAAAGCTGGTCTAAGATCACATCTGCGTTTCTCAACATCTCTTGATATTGTGTAAAGGGAACGTTTTCTGCGATCTGGAGCTCCGCCTCTAGCGGATATTTTTGAACGATATCTTGTGCTGCCTTCAGCATGATATCCGTACCCTTGTAAACAGATCGACTACGGTTTATTCCGATAAAAAGTTTCAGTTTATGATCATTATTTTTGCTTTTGTCATGTATTTCCGCATCTTTTATTTGAATAGGATATGGAATAAAACTTGTCTTTTCGGGAAAGAGAGGATGATAGCTCACCCAATATTCATAAAGACCCGCAATGATTCTGTCACAATCGTTGGCAATCATCTCATTCAGTCTCTGTTTATCTGTGCCAAGCCAATCTCGTCGTTCCTTCAAGGCATCAGGCGTGTCTCGCAGTTGTTGCCCGATATTAAAGTCACTATAGCGAAGCGGTTTGTCTGTGCAACCAGAATGTACCCAATAATAATCCATTCCATAGGCACCAAGAAATATTTTACGGTTATGCTTTCTTAAATAGTGATAAACTGGAAAAATGCGTTTGGCTTTCAGTTCCAAAAACATCGGATTGATAAGTTGGACAATGTCGTAATTTCTTAATCTAGGAAGTATCCAATACAGTTTGATCAGATAAAGTATGCCTCCCAGCTTACTGGGTTGCCTTTCCAAATTGATATCTCTTGGGTAATTCTTCCAAAAGTCGCCATTTGAAACAACCGTAACCTGATGTCCCAACATTCTGAGTCCCTGTGCCAGGGTCCAATGTACATTGCTGTATTCGCCTAATAAAAGAATTTTCATCTCAGCGTAACTGCAATAATCAGCCTTCTACCATTCTTGTACTGAATGAGTTTTCTAAACAATCGGTAATTTCTGGTGTATTTTTTGTCTGGTAAAGGGTATAACCCCCTTTTATTCAACCTATCGATGGCTTGCTCCAGATGTTTCATACTATGTGTATAACGTGCAACATTAAACAGATAATCCATCGTAAGCTGTGCGATTCTCCGCTTCAATGCTTTTTGCTCGAGTTTAGGGAACGTGTCGATGCGCGCTTGAAAACGAATGATAATATTAAACGTATCGTCAAGCTTTTTAACGATTGCCCTTTTCGAGTGATTATGGGTGATCGACTCCTCCCGTTGTCTGTAGAAATATGCCTCAGCATTTGTTTTATAGAGAACATCCGCATGCAAAATCAGTTGTGGGGTAAATTCTTCGTCTTCGTGAAGAATGTTCAAGGTAAACAACAGGCCATGCAGGATATTTTTCTTGAATAAATAACTACATGCTGCCGCATGAATATTATAGTTGTTGAGATATTCACTTCCTGTCATCGGTCCAGCCTGCGTCAAATCCCTTTTCTCTCTTCGTTTCTGTGTCATTTCAAAGGCAACAATATCTGCATTGCGGTAACGTGCTATATCAAGGCAGTGTTCGTAAGCGAAAGGTATAATCGTGTCATCACCATCCACAAACTGCACATAACAGCCATTGGCATTTCTCAAACCGATATTTCTCGCAGCGGAAAGTCCTTGATTGTTCTGTCGGATATAGATGAAATATTGCTGTAAATCAGCTAATGCTGGCATAGGTGATTCATCCGATCCATCATCGACGAGAATAATTTCGCGTTTCTGTTCGTTCAGAGACAGTGCTAAGATGCTTTTCAAACACTCCTTGAGCATTTGTACCGGGAGGTTATACGTTGTAATGATGAAACTTACTAACGGCTTCTCCGGTAGATTTTGTGGATGTATTTGTTGATTTGACATAATGATTTGATGCCGATAATAGTTAACAACTTAATTTTAACAGGTAGTTTACTGTTCTTTGAAAA
>CALNBT010000150.1 GCA_937874345.1 uncultured Prevotella sp. | reverse complement strand
AGGAACCTGCGGCCGCCGCCTTACCCGAAACAAGCATATTGCCTTGACAAGGCGATTGCAAAAGGAATGCGTATCTTTGCCATCATCAAACGAAAACGACAGGATACCATGAAAAACCAAATGATGAGCGAGCATTTCTCGCTGAAAGAGTTTACAGATTCGGCCACCGCCGAGAAGTTTCATATCAACAATACCCCCGACAAGTATGCCCTGGAGGGTATCCGTACGCTGTGCCACGAGGTGCTGGAACCACTGCGCAAGGCTTTCGGACCCGTGTTCATCAACAGTGGATACCGGTGTAGAGAGCTAAACCGCAGGCTGCATGGAGTAGGACTGTCGCAGCATTTGGTGGGCGAAGCTGCCGACCTTCGGATTGCCAACGAGGACATCGGCCGGCAATATTTTGACTTCCTCCTCACCCACTGCACGTTCGACCAGCTACTTTTCGAGTACAGTCGCTTTGGAAGGATATGGCTGCATGTCAGCTGTAAACATCTTCCGGCACACAACCGCAGGATGGCCATCAGGAACATGAAAACCAATCAAACATAGAAATAGCTGCTCAGTAGATTTTTCCTGGAGATCGTTGGCTGGCAAAAGGATGCAAATTGACCGACAATATCAATCTCATTGATGAACAAAAGCATGCATCTTGGCCTTCAATATGCAGCATTTCAAAACGCATTGAAAGAAACATATATTGTACAGTTGGCAGCACTGTCCTTTTTCAGATCTTATTCTGGTAAGTTTCTCACCTCTATTAAAAACATCATTGGATGTCAAAGCGCATCCTATTACGAGTTGAACATACCTACATGGGGTGTGTGAAACCTTTCTCTATCATGATTTTCGATTGGAAGACTTTTCGATCAAATAAGATTTCACGATGGCTCGTAAGATACCAAACGAGCCGTCTGGCATCAACAAAAAAAGGGCGGGAACTCACATTCCCGTCCTTTTTTATAGCTGGTAGCTGAAGCCTTAAATTTGGTCTAATGCCTGTTTGATATCCGCTAACAAATCGTCGGCATCTTCAAGACCTACCGACAGACGAATCAAGGATGGGTCGATGCCCGAATCACGCAACTGCTCATCGCTGAGCTGACGGTGGGTATGGCTCGCAGGATGCAGCACACAGGTACGACTGTCGGCCACATGGGTGGCGATGTTTATCAACTCGAGCGAGTCCATCCACTTCACTGCGGTGTTGCGGTCGCCCTTCAATCCGAAGGCTATCACGCCACAAGAGCCATTGGGCAGGTATTTCTGTGCACGCTCGAAGTGGTCGTCATCGGGCAGACCCGAGTAATGCACCCAGGCAACACGTGGATCGTCGTGCAGATATTCAGCAATCTTCTGCGCATTGCCACAATGTTGTGCCATACGAAGGTGAAGACTCTCCAGACCAATATTCAGCATATAAGCACTCTGAGGCGATGGCGTAGAACCCAGGTCGCGCATCAATTGTGCCACCAGCTTGGTGATATAACCCAGCTTGCCGAATGCCTCGGTGTAAACCAGTCCGTGGTAAGAATTATCCGGTTCGCATAGTCCGGGAAACTTGTCGGCATTTGCCTGCCAGTCAAAGTTACCGCTATCGATGATCACACCGCCAACAGTCATGGCATGTCCGTCCATATATTTGGTCGTAGAATGGGTCACGATATCGCATCCCCACTCGAAAGGTCGGCAGTTGACCGGTGTGGCAAACGTGTTGTCCACAATCAATGGCACACCATTGCGATGAGCGATGCGTGCAAATTTCTCGATGTCGAGCACACGACAGCCGGGGTTGGTGATGGTCTCGCCGAACATCACGCGGGTATTGGGCTGGAATGCCTTCTGAATTTCTTCTTCTGAAGCTTCGGGATCGATGAAGGTACAGTCGATGCCCATCTTCTTCATCGTCACCCCAAACAAGTTGAAGGTGCCACCATATATCTCGGTCGAGGCAACAATATGCGAACCTGCCTCACAAATATTGAATACTGCAAAGAAGTTGGCTGCCTGTCCACTGGAGGTGAGCATCGCGCCCACACCACCTTCGAGTTCAGCAATCTTTGAAGCCACAGCGTCGTTGGTAGGGTTTGACAGGCGGCTATAGAAATAACCTTCCTTCTTGAGGTCAAAGAGCATGGCCATCTCTTCTGTGTTATCGTATTTGAACGTCGTACTTTGGTAAATGGGCGGCTCTACAGGCTCACCATTCTTCGGGGTCCATCCTGCACGCACGCACAGCGTGGAGGGTTTCAAATTCTTCTTCATATTGAATTTTTATATAAAATACTACAAACCGTCACAAAGTTATGATTTTTTGCGAAAAAAATATCAAAAGACCTGTAATAATTGGTCAATTAATCACTTCATCATGTCAATTTTCTGTCAACAGTGAAATCTAAGGAAACGAGAGAATGGGGTAAGTTCAGTTCACAAAATGAACAAGATAATGCCGCATGAGCACAATGATATCATGGTTAAAATAGGAAACATTCTCCCATCTTGTTGATAACGGTATGGTCTTGAGTGTAAATTTTGAACCATAAAAAAAATAATATCAAAATAATATTTTAACATTTTTACAAACAGATTAAAAATATTTTTATATAAATTTGTTTTATAAATTCAACCTTAAGAAACTTAAATGTACTATGAAAACTTGCTACTCGTTTAAACTGTATCTATTTTTATTTCTTCAATTAATCTTTTTCCCATATGGCAGTCATGCCGAGGAGAAATTCAAGTTTGGAAATGTCTCTAAGGAAGAGATGGAAATGAAAACCTATGCCAATGATTCATCTGCGAATGCAGTTGTGTTGTACGAGGAAGGTTATACCAATTTTGAGTACTTGGAAGATTTCTACTACATTACTGAATTGACAGAAAGAATAAAGATATTGAAACAAGAAGGATTGGAACTTGCGACAGTAAAAGTTCAATACTATGCTCGAGGCACAGATAGAGAAAGGATTTCAGACATTCAGGCTTGGGCCTATAATTTAGAGAACGGTAAAATAGAAAAAACGAAACTCGATAAAAAGTTCATCTTTGAAGAAAAGGTAGATGATCATTATAACCAGATTAAATTCGCGATACCAAATGTGAAAGTAGGCACAGTGATTGAGTACAAGATCAAGAAAACTTCGCCATTTTATTATCGTTTGCCTGAATGGAATTTTCAAAGAACCTCTATACCTGTAAAATTCAGTCGATATCAAATTGCAATACCCAGTTATTTTATCTATCATATCGTCTCAAGAGGGTATGAAAAGATAAATGTTAACGAAAAACAGATTATGCAATCTTTTACCATTGCTGACCGGGGAACGTCTGGTATTGTCAGCGTTTCTGCCAAACAATTAACTTATACTGCAGAGAATCTGCCGGCTTTGAATAATGAAAATTTTGTCTGGAATGCAAGTGACTACATGACAAGTATGTTTTTTGAACTGGCGGCCACCAATTTCCCTGATGTTATCAACAAAAAGTATTCACTAACCTGGGAAGATATTGACAAGACGCTTCAAGAGGATTACGATTTTGTAAAAGATTTCACAAAGAAAACTTCTATAAACGAAGAAATTAAGCAGTTTGAAAATATAACCGATGAAAAAAGCAAAATTGAAGCCATATACAAACTGGTAAAAGGTAAAGTAAGATGGAATGGTGAGTACGCCTTTTATTCCGGTTCAAAAGATGCACTGAAGAATGGTGTTGGTACAAATGCTCAAATCAATGCACTTTTGATCAGCGCGCTAAACGATGCAGGCATTAAATCATATGCAGTATTGCTTAGACGCAGATCACAAGGGAGAATATATCATTTCATGCCTTCTTTAGATAAGCTGACAACATTTGTTGTAGCCTCAGAAACAAAAGATGGAACTGTTTACTATCTCGATGGTTCAGCCACTCACGGAGGTTTAAACATGCTCCCTTCTGATCTTCTGGTTGATGCTGCCAGAACATTTCATCTAAATGAAAGTGGAAAGATGGTAGATCTGACGAAGCTAACCAAGAATATAGTAGCCATTGGCAACATTGCCATACTAAACTCAGATGGTACATTGAACTGTGACATTACTACTTCCTATAAAAATCTGCCGGCTTATCATTTTAAGAACGATCTGTATAACCTAAAAGATTCAACAGAATATATCGAGAAATTTCAAACAGACAACAACGTCAAGGTAACCAAATATGCCGTTCAAGGACAGAACGATAATCTATCTAACACCGTAACAGAAAACATCTCTATCAAGAAAGAAGGTTTATCACGTGGCGATTTCATCTATCTGAATCCGTTGATCATTCCTCATACCACAAAAAATACCTTTACGCAATCCGAAAGGAAATTACCCATCGAATTTGAATCTCCGACAACGTTTCTGATAACGACACGCCTTCAGATACCAGATGATTATACCGTTGAAGAGCTTCCTAAACCCGGAAAATTTACCCTTGATGAAAACGCGGCAGGATTCTCCTATCTCATCAATCAAACAGGTAACGAAATACAAATAAATTACAAATTTTTCTTGAACGAAATACTTTTCCCATTTTCAAGTTATCCAGGGATTAAGGAATTTTGGGGAGAGTTAACTTCCAAGAATAAAGAATTGATCGTATTGAAGAAAAAATAATCATCTGCCATGCATAAAAAAGTATTTTCGCTATTGATATTTCTGTTCTTGAACTCGTTCGCTTTTGCTGCAAATACGCGAACCGATCTGGCAGTATCATCTATCCCTAAATCTCTGACAAACGATGCATACGCTGTCGTGCGAAATGATATGGTTACTTTTGAGTATAAGTCTCCTCTGAAAGGGCTACAGAGAGATGTTAAAGAACTCACCATACTGAATGAAAAAGGCTTGGACATTGCACATTTTTCTGTCTATGGCGACAAATTCAGAAAATTAAAGAAGTTTTCTGCCATCATGTATGACAAAGATGGAAATGAGCTGAAAAAATACAAAATGTCTGACGTAAAAACAACGGAATGGTCGCCTGAACTGATAACAGACAATTTGGTCTATTACTTTAAGTGCGAGGCTCCGACGTTCCCTTTCACCATTGTTTATGAATATGAAATAGAGTGGAACAAAGGATTATTGAGCTTTCCTATTTTCGCACCGATAGACAACGCTGATCTATCAGTGCAAAAAGCCTCTTACACACTATCTGTGCCTGTTGGCACTGAAATTCTTTACGAGGGAAACGCATTCGTATCCAAGCCCGAGAGGAGAACAGAAAATGACGTTGACGTTTTTCAATGGCGATTAAATGATTTGAAGCCCATTAAAGAAGAACCTTTTTCACCCGAAGTAGAAGAATTAATACCCATCCTTTATGCGATGCCCAAATCATTCACTTATGATGGATATACTGGTTCGTTTGCAACCATCAGCAGTATTGGAGCGTTTCAAAATAACCTTAACGAAACACGAAACAATTTGACGGATGAGGTAAAACAGAAAATAATAACCCTTACTCAAGATGCAAAATCGGACAAAGAAAAAGTAAGAATATTGTATGATTACCTTGGTAAGACCACCAGATACGAAAGCATCCAACTGGGTATCGGTGGTTTTCAACCAGCTACTTCTGCTGAAGTATGCAAAATGGGATTTGGAGATTGCAAAGGTTTATCGTTCTATCTGAAATCCATGCTCGA
>CALNBT010000149.1 GCA_937874345.1 uncultured Prevotella sp. | reverse complement strand
GTGAACCGAACATCCTTACTTCCTTGGAATTGAAGTCTGAAGTGATGGAAATGAGGAATATTCATCTACAAGAGAAGTACAAAGCCATTCGGGAAAATGAGGTCAGATACGAAACTCTTATGTTGGATGATGCCGATTATATGATTGTTTCGTTCGGAAGTGCTGCTAGAATTTCAGAGAAAGCAATTGAATTGGCCAGAGCTGAAGGCTTGAAAGTAGGACTATTCCGTCCTATTACATTGTGGCCTTTCCCTGAAAAAGCGATTGTGGCTGCCATTCAAGGCAAAAAAGGAGTACTAGTTGCAGAGATCAATGCAGGACAAATGGTACAGGATGTGCGATTAGCCGTCAATGGTATCGTTAAAGTTGAACATTTCGGTCGTCTTGGAGGTATCGTTCCTGATCCGGAAGAGATCGTCGAAGCTTTGAAGGAGAAATTATTATGAGCAATGAAATTATTTCACCAGAGAACTTGGTTTATACGAAACCAAAGCTGATGAACGATACAGTCATGCATTACTGTCCGGGATGTTCACATGGTGTGGTTCATAAGTTAGTGGCAGAAGTCATTGCAGACATGCAAATGGAGGAAAAGACGATTGGCGTGTCACCTGTTGGCTGTGCCGTTTTCGCATACCGCTATTTGGATATTGATTGGCAAGAAGCCGCACATGGAAGGGCTCCTGCTGTAGCAACAGCCATTAAAAGGCTTTGGCCAGATAGACTTGTCTTTACTTATCAGGGTGATGGTGACTTGGCATGTATTGGTACTGCAGAAACCATTCATGCATTGAATAGGGGAGAAAATATTACAATCGTATTTATCAACAATGCCATTTACGGAATGACGGGAGGCCAGATGGCCCCAACTACGTTGATAGGTCAGAAAACCAGTACATGTCCTTACGGTCGTGATCCTGAGATTCATGGCTATCCGTTGAATATCACCGAGTTGGCATCCAATCTGCAAGGAACATGTTATGTTACGCGCCAGAGTGTAGAAACAGCTCCAGCCATCCGACAAGCCAAGAAAGCCATTAGAAAAGCCTTCACGGCCTCGATGGAAGGGAAGGGATCATCATTAGTTGAAATTGTGAGTACTTGTAACAGTGGTTGGAAAGTTTCACCAGTTGAAGCAAACAAATGGATGGAGGAAAACATGTTTACTGTTTATCCAAAAGGCGATTTGAAGGATACAACCGGTATTAAATAATAGGAGGATACATATGAAAACAGAACTAATTATATCGGGATTTGGTGGACAGGGGGTTCTCTCCATGGGAAAGATACTTGCGTATTCGGGAATGATGGAAGATAAGGAAGTCACCTGGATGCCAGCCTATGGACCCGAACAGCGAGGTGGAACAGCGAATGTAACGGTCATTGTTAGTGACAAACGTATTTCTTCTCCCATCTTGAGTAAATACGATGTTGCCATTGTTTTGAACCAACCCTCCTTGGATAAGTTTGAAGATATGATCAAACCTGAAGGTATTTTGATTTACGACGGCTTTGGTATCGTGAATCCTCCAACAAGAAAGGATATTCATGTTTACCGTATAGATGCCATGGATAAGGCTGCTGAGATGAAAAATCCAAAAGTGTTTAACATGATTGTCCTCGGAGGTCTGTTAAAAGTTTGTCCTGTCGTCAGTACAGAAGGATTGAATAAGGCATTACATAAGTCATTGCCCGAACGGCATCATCAGCTGATTCCTCTCAATATGCAGGCAGTTGCTGCCGGTATGGAAATCATTAATGAAGAAAAGTAACCTGATTTTTTATAACTCTCTAATTTTTTATGGAGCTGGTCGCAGTGATGCGATCAGCTTTTTTTATCTCTTTCAATTCAAAACAGAACGTTTTTGTAATCGTTGCTTGTCTGTTTGAGAAAGCTATTATTCTTTTTCTGAAATACTGTTATGATGGGATTGGTGTATCCACAGAACTCAGCTAATTTCTTAGCTCTTGTCAATGGTGAAGAATATACCATATCAAATGGCATATATGGCTTTAGATTTTCAAATGTTTTGTCAGCTTCTTCCTCAAATGTACTTCGAACAGGAACATCCGTCCACCCATAACAGGTGCCCTTTGGCACGTCTACGCTTGTATGTCTAACGAAGAGAACTTCCATTTATATAAAATAATTGAATGTAAATTATACCGTCATGTTTGTGAACGTCGTTGAGGCTACCAGATAAAATGACAGTTCTATCAAAAGGAATAATGCCCAGCAGCAGATTTCTGTATAACCTTTCAAGCGATTTAATATCAACAAATAGAGAAAATACATCGTCAAACATGGGACAAATATCAGTAAATCCCATCTCAATTGCCAGTTGAACAGCCACATGTAGATGATTAATGGCAGCATACCTTGTAATAATAGACTGATTCCTGATTTCAAATTTATTTTCCGATTACCGACTTTAATATTCGATTCTTGCTCCGTTTGTGCATATGGGAGCATTTGAGTTATTTGAGAGGCTACCATCTTGCAATAGGGGTCAGCCGCAAAAATTGTCAAAGCAGCAAACCTTGGGGACATTGAATAGAGGGTGAAGAACAAAAATATGATATAAATTATGAGCCCAAACACTCCATATATATTGGTGTGAGGATCTTTCATGGTCTCTAGTATTCGCTGTTTGTTTCGGGCTTCAGAACTGAAACCATCCAAGAAGTGTGCAAATCCTACCTCATATAATCCGCCTGTCAATAGCATCCTTATCGCGATTGCAAGCAAAACAGCTACAGCATAAGGGAAAAACATGCTACTAAAATAAAGAGTGATGGCCATGAGACCTCCAGTCAACCAACCAGTCAATGGCCAATATTCAATGACTGCTTTGAAACTGTCTTTTTGAGGTTGATAGATTCTCCTCAAAGGGAGTTGTGTAAAGTAGATGAAAGCTGCCCACAGCTCATCATACCATTTAGAATTGTTTATAGAGATTCGCATTTTCAAAATTGTTTGATTTGTTATATTTGCCTGGTTGGATAAGCTGCGGTATAGAAATTATTGTCTTAGCGCATATTCCCATCCCCATTTCAATATTTCATTCGGTCATTATTGTTATCAAAAGATGCTGCAAGAGCTATCGGATGTGCCATACATTTAAATGTTCTCCTTCATTCATGTTTTTATTTACTAAAATATACAGAACCAACTTGTTTGGCTAAAGACTCAAAGTCTTCATAGCATTTTTTCGAAATGCTGGTCAGCAATAAGTTAAGAAATGATGCCTTTATTTCATTCGTAAAAGAAATTTATTATCCATGACATGATACAGTCAATGAAAATCACGCAATAAGCAAAGCCGTGTTCATTTAACACTTTCATTTCTAATATTGTCTCTTCACGACCGCTTTAAAATTGATTCTGAACGATGTTCTGATGGAGCCCTTTCTCTCATTTATAAGTTGTTCCAACTAATTATATATGAACAGAATTGAATGTAGAATATTTCTGCAAAGACACTTTCCACACGATTGTTGTTCATCTGTTACAAGAGCGATGTAAGTCATTTTGCGAAGATAAAGAAAAAAAACAATTTGAAAAATAAAAGAAAGTGAAAATCCAGAAGAATTTCTTAAAATAGATCAAGCGGCAATGCTAAAACGTAAAATTTTTTCTATAAATATTTGGAAATATTGAAATTATTAGTTTCCTTTGTAAAAAATATCAGGATATACGAGAATATTAATAGATAAAATTAGAAGATTATGAAAAAATTAGTACTTTTTTTAGCAGTTTTTGCTATGACAGTTTCTGCTTCTGCACAAACTGTTACAGAGAGTGGGACATTTGACAATTTCTACATTGGAATCAATGGCGGTGTAGCTACCAAAGCAACAGGTTATAGTTGGTTAAAAAACTTGAATCCTAATGCAGGTCTACGCCTTGGTCGCAACTTTACTCCAGTATTTGGTTTGGCTGCCGAAAGCAACGCGTATTTTAACAATAAGCCATATGCTTCTACAGGAACATTTGTTCGTGGAATCAATACCAGCTTGTTGGGTACAGTCAATTTGAGCAATTGGTTTGGAGGATATTTGGGCCAGCCACGTTCATTTGAAGTTTCAGCTTTGTACGGTTTTGGATGGGGTCACTTGTTTGGAAACACCGTTTCTTATGAAAAGGTGTTGAATCATGATAACCTGACTTCAAAGGCTGCTTTGGACTTTACATTCAATTTGGGCAGTGCTAAAGCTTGGCAGTTCTATATCGAGCCTGCAATTGTATGGGCTTTGAATGGCAATGGGCTTGAACCCGTTGAATATAACATCAACAAGTCTGCTGTACAGTTGAATGCCGGTTTCATTTACAAGTTCAAGAATTCTAATGGAACGCACAACTTCACGATTGCACAGCTTCGTGACCAATCAGAGATTGATGGTTTGAACGCACAGGTCAATAGCCTTCGTGGTGACTTGAACAACAAGAATTCTCAGCTTTCGGACAAAGATCGCCAAATTTCTGATTTGCAAAAGGCACTTGATGATTGCAACAAGAACAAGCAACCTGCATATGTTAAGCCTGCAACAGCTACAAACTTGCAACCAACAGTTTTGTTCCGTCAAGGTTTTAGTATTGTTGACCGTGCCCAAACTCCAAACGTTGAGTTGATTGCCAACTATATGAAGAATCATCCTGATGCAAAGATTACCATCAAGGGTTATGCTTCTCCTGAAGGTCCCACTAGTTTGAACCAGAAACTTTCAGAGAACCGTGCTCTTAACGTTAAGAACATGTTGGTTAATAAGTATAAGATTGACGCAAGCCGTTTGTCAACTGTTGGTATGGGAGAAACAGACAAGTTATTCAAAGAAGTTGATTTCAATCGCGTTGCTACTTTCAACGATGATGCCAGTGTTGAATAATCAGTATCACTTTTGATTAAATATATCCCGGTGTTTTCAAAACATCGGGATTTTTTTTGCTACCAACTATAAAATTGCATTCGAAGCAGATCAATGGTTATAGCCGAATAAATCCTTTTAGAACTTTCATCATATCACATTTTCGGCTTGGTGTCATATTTCCAGAACTTTGCTGTCAATTATTTGACGAGACCATTGCATACAATATCAATCATATTGCAAGCCAATATGCACAAGAACGATAAACAATATAGGTCATTTTGCGGAACAAACTACATGGTTTTGTGTAGCTATCGTTTTGGTAGAGAATTTTCTTTGGTAAACTTTGAATATTAAAAAGATGGGCTGTTTTACTCAACATACTTTCGCTTGAGTTATCGGGAGATGTCTTTATCCCTTTAAAGTTTTATTTATGTTGATAGGATTGGACAGACTTACACCCTATATATTAAGGTAATAGGTTCTTAATTGTTATAAAACTGGTTAATTATTTTACGATTATTAATTAATTAGTCGTTTTTTATATTAAATGTTTGCTGTTATATAAAATCTTCTTACCTTTGCAAGCAATTAGTTATAAGATAGAATTCAATACAGCAAAAAAGAGGTATTGTTGTGAACAGTAAAAAGATTTTGTGAGATGAAACACGAATTAAGAAGTGCTGTCTGTACTGAAGGCAGACGAATGGCAGGTGCCAGAGCATTGTGGACTGCTGCAGGAATGAAGTCCAATCAATTTGGAAAGCCGATTATAGCCATTGTCAATTCCTTCACTCAGTTCGTTCCAGGACATACGCATTTGCATGAGATAGGACAGATTGTTAAAAAGGAAATAGAATCATTAGGTTGCTATGCTGCAGAATTCAATACGATAGCTATTGATGATGGCATTGCTATGGGGCATGACGGAATGCTGTATTCACTTCCTTCACGTGATATCATTGCTGATTCTGTTGAATATATGGTCAATGCACACAAGGCGGATGCCATGATTTGTATCTCCAACTGTGATAAAATCACTCCGGGAATGCTCATGGCAACGATGCGCCTGAACATCCCTACCATATTTTGTAGTGGTGGCCCCATGGAGGCAGGACATTGGAAAGGCGAAAATGCCGATTTAATTACGGCCATGATTAGTGGTGCCGATGATAGCGTTAGTGACGAAGATTTATCACAAATAGAGCGCAGTGCCTGTCCTGGATGTGGCAGTTGTTCTGGAATGTTCACAGCCAACTCAATGAATTCGCTGACAGAAGCCATAGGTTTGGCTTTACCGGGCAATGGAACCATTTTGGCAACGCATGGAAACCGTATCAGGTTGTTTAAAGATGCTGCCAAGCAAATCGTCAAGAACGCCATGGCCTATTACAATGATGGTGATGAATCCGTTCTCCCACGAAATATTGCAACAAGACAAACTTTCCTGAATGCGATGGCTCTTGATATCGCAATGGGTGGAAGTACCAATACCGTTTTGCATCTCTTGGCTGTTGCACAAGAGGGAGAAGTTGATTTTACGATGCAAGATATCGACCGTTTAAGCCGACAGGTACCCTGTCTATGCAAGCTAGCCCCCAATACGCAGAAATACAGCGTTCAAGAATGCAACCGTGCCGGTGGTATTCTTGGAATTTTGAACGAGTTGAACAAAGGTAAGCTCGTTGAACCATCTGTAAATCGTGTCGATGGTCTTACCTTGGCTCAGGCCTTGAGTAAATATGATATTACTGTATCGGATATCGATATTGAGGCCAATCGCATATATCATAGTGCACCGGGTGGCAGATTTTCAACGACCATGGGTAGCCAGAACTCACAATGGAAAACACTCGACATCGACAGATCTAACGGTTGTATCCGCGATTTGGAACATGCTTATACGAAAGATGGCGGCTTGGGTGTACTGTTTGGAAATATTGCGCAAGACGGCTGTGTCGTTAAAACTGCTGGAGTGGACGAAAGTCTTTGGCATTTTCGTGGACCAGCAGTGGTTTTCGATTCCCAAGAGGCAGCATGCGATGGCATTCTCAATGGAGAGGTTAAAAGTGGCGACTGTGTGGTTATCACAAATGAAGGTCCCAAAGGAGGACCGGGTATGCAGGAAATGCTTTACCCTACATCATATATAAAGAGCAGACATTTGGGCAAGGAGTGCGCCTTAATTACTGATGGACGTTTTTCAGGTGGAACATCAGGATTGAGCATCGGTCATATATCGCCCGAGGCAGCCGCAGGAGGAAATATTGGAAAGATTAGAAATGGCGACATGATAGTTATTGATATTCCGTCGAGAACCATTCAAGTTGAACTTTCAAATCAGGAGTTAGCAGAGAGAGAACCATTGCCTTTAACAAGGAATCGTGTCGTTAGCAAAGCGCTTAGGGCCTATGCCAAGAGTGTCAGTTCGGCTGATAAAGGTGGTATTAGAATTGTAGATTAGAAGAGTTATGGAACAAGAGAAGATAACAGGTGCAGAAGCGTTAATCCGTTCGTTGGTTAACGAAGGCGCAAATCATATTTTCGGCTATCCTGGGGGTGCCATTATGCCCGTTTTTGATTCGTTATACGATTATACCGTTGGCGAGAATGCTCCCATCAAACACATTTTGGTGAGGCATGAACAAGCTGCAGCACATGCGGCAGAAGGTTATTCTCGTGTCAACGGTGAAGTTGGCGTTTGCATCGTGACCAGTGGCCCGGGTGCTACAAATACGTTGACAGGTATTGCCGATGCGATGATGGACTCAACCCCTATTGTGGTCATTGCAGGACAGGTTGGGGTTAGTTATTTGGGTACTGATGCTTTCCAGGAAATCGACTTGGTAGGTGTGGCACAGCCAATCTCCAAATGGAGCTATCAAATCCGTCGAGCAGAAGATGTAGCATGGGCTGTTAGCAGAGCATTTTACATTGCAAAGAGTGGACGTCCAGGCCCTGTGGTTTTAGATTTCCCTAAAAACGTTCAGACCCAGTTGTGTGATTGGAAACCTGTCAAGGTAGACTTTGTCCGTTCATATGTTCCTTTTCCTCAACTCAATAAACAAGCAGTAGCACAAGCTGCTATGGTTATTAACCAGGCCAAGAAACCTTTGGCATTGGTTGGACATGGGGTTGAACTGGGTGATGCACAAGATGAGTTAATTGCTTTCTTAGAGAAGGCTGATATACCTGCAGGCCGTACATTGCTTGGCTTAGCAGCCTTACCAAGTGACCATCCTCTAAACGTTGGCATGCTGGGTATGCATGGAAATTATTCACCAAACATCAAAGAGCAGGAATGCGATGTTCTGATTGCTATTGGTATGCGCTTTTCTGATCGAGATACCGGTGTGCTGGAGACTTTTGCCAAGCAAGCAAAAGTGATTCATTTGGATATCGATGCATCAGAGATAAACAAGAATGTGAAGGCAGACATTGCTGTTATTGCCAATTGTAAAGAATCATTGCCTGCCATTACCCAACTTCTGAAGGAAACGAAACATACTCAATGGCGCGAATCGTTCAAACCATTTGAGGAAGAAGAGACGCGAATGGTAATCGAACCTGCCATCCATCCAACGGAAGGCCCATTGTTGATGGGAGAAGTGGTGAATGTAGTTGCCGAAGCAACACAAGGAAAGGCGGTTTTAGTGAATGATGTTGGCGAGAATCAAATGTTCTCTAGCCGATATTTCAAGTATGGAACGAAGCGGAGTATCGTAACGAGCGGTGGGCTTGGAACGATGGGCTTCGGTTTGCCAGCAGCCATTGGCGCCACGTTTGGAACCGACAGGACTGTATGTTTTTTCAGTGGTGACGGTGGACTACAGATGAGTATTCAGGAGCTTGGAACCATCATGGAACAACAATGTCCGGTGAAAATCATTTTGCTGAACAATGACTATCTGGGAAATGTAAGGCAATGGCAAGATTTGTTCTTTGAACGTAGACGCTATTTCACGAAGATGCTCAATCCAAAATACGAAGCAATCAGCAAGGCCTATGGTATTGCTTACGATATTGTTCAGGATCGGAAAGACTTGAAAGCAAAGGTTGAAAAGATGTTGCAAACGCCTGGACCTTATTTCTTGGAATGTGTGGTTAAAGAGGACGAGAATGTTCAACCGATGGTTGCGCCAGGCAAAAGCGTAGATGAGATGATGTTGATTTTGGATGTCTAAGCTCAAGTACGGAAATCTTAAAAAGAAGTTTAAATGGAATCAGAAAAGAAACTCTATACATTATTAGTTTATTCGGAGAATATTGCAGGAATCCTTAATCAGATTACTGCGGTATTTACACGAAGACAGGTGAATATTGAAACGCTTAACGTGTCGCCATCTAGCATTAGGGGCATTCACAAATATACAATTACGACCTGGAGTGATCTAGATCAAATCGTAAAGATTACAAAACAGATAGAGAAAAAAATAGATGTTGTCAAGGCAGATTATTATGTTGATGACGAAATCTTCATTCATGAGATTGGATTGTACAAGATTGACACTTCTATCTTGTTGGATAACCCTGACGTATCGAGAACTATCCGCAAACATGATGCAAGAATGATGGAGGTAAATCCTACCTACAGTACAGTATTAATGGCAGGATTGACAGAAGATGTAAACGACTTATTCGAATGTCTGAATCAGTTTAATTGTGTATTGCAGTATAGTCGGTCGGGCAGGATCGCAGTGACGAGAAGCTTTGAAGAGCCAATCAGTGCTTATTTGCATGAACAGGAAATGAAGAACAATGAATCAAATAAGTAACGTTGGAATATATCAATTCTTAGCAGAACCGTTTCACTGTGATTTTACCAATCACCTGTTCTATGGACATCTCGGTAATCATTTGTTGAATGCAGCCGATTATCATTCGGACGACAGAGACTTTGGTATGAGATACCTGATGCCCATTCACAAGACATGGGTATTGTCGCGTTTGGTGATTGAAATGAATGAAATGCCTTTGGCGTATGATCAGTTCTATGTTGAAACATGGGTAGACAGCGTTATCAAGTTTTTTACCAGTCGCAACTTCAAGATAACCGATGGATCTGACAAGGTTTATGGCTATGGTAAAAGCACTTGGGTGATGATTGATACAGATTCAAGAAAGCCGACGAATATCCTTGATGTCAAAGATGGAGTGATTCTTCAATATCTTGAAACTCAAAAAGAATGTCCTATAGACCCTGTATCACGTGTAAATGTCAAACACCAGCCCCAGATGGTAAAGACAATTAATACTCATTACAGCGATGTTGATATGAATGGTCATATCAATAGTGTGAAGTATATGGAGCATGTCTTGGACTTATGGGATGTAAATTGGTATTGCAAATATCATGTTCAACGTATGGAGATCGCATATTCAGCTGAGGCTCATGGGGGAGACCAATTGAAACTGTATGTAGAAGAGGTCAATGTAACAGAATTTCGTGTCAGCATTTACAAAATAAACAACGAGAAAACTGATGAAACAGAAGTTTGTAGAAGCAGGGTTGTCTTTGCTGAAAACCAATCTTGAGCTGCAAGTTTACTTTGTCGCAAACGATCATATTGGTGCATTCATGCATACTTAAAGAAATATATATCTTAATTATAAATAATAGCAACATAAAAACTGTTGCATAAAAAAACATTATTATGGCAGAAATGAATTTCGGTGGCGTAGTTGAGACAGTTGTCACCAGTAAAGAGTTTTCATTGGAAAAAGCGCGCGAAGTGCTCAAGAACGAAACTATTGCCGTTGTTGGCTATGGTATTCAGGGACCAGGTCAGGCATGTAACCTCAGAGATAATGGATTCAATGTCATTGTTGGACAGAGAAAAGGAAAGACTTACGACAAAGCTGTTGCTGATGGTTGGGTTCCTGGCGAAACATTATTCTCTATCGAGGACGCCGTAGAGAAAGGTACCATCATCTGTATGCTGCTTTCTGACGCAGGACAAATTGCCGTATGGCCAAAAATCAAGCCTTTCTTGACAAAAGGAAAGACGTTATATTATTCTCATGGCTTTGCCATTACATGGAGTGATCGTACAGGAGTTGTTCCACCAACAGATGTAGATGTTATCATGGTTGCACCTAAAGGTTCTGGGACATCTTTGAGAACCATGTTCAAAGAGGGAAGAGGCTTGAACTGTTCTTATGCCGTTTATCAAGATGCAACTGGTAAAGCAGAAGAAAAAACGATAGCCTTTGGTATTGGTATTGGTGCCGGCTATTTGTTTAAGACAACTTTCCAGCGTGAAGCAACATCAGATTTGACCGGTGAAAGAGGTTCTTTGATGGGTGCCATCGAAGGTTTGCTGGAAGCTCAGTATGACGTTTTACGTGCTAACGGACACACGCCATCTGAAGCATTCAACGAAACGGTTGAAGAACTTACTCAAAGCTTGATGCCATTGTTCGCAGCAAAGGGAATGGATTGGATGTATGCCAACTGTTCTACCACCGCTCAGCGCGGCGCTTTAGACTGGGCACCACGTTTCCGTGAGGCAATTAAGCCTGTTATGGAACAACTCTATCATAGCGTTAAGAGCGGTAACGAAGCTCAGATTTCAATTGATGCAAACTCTAAATCTGATTATCGTGAAGGATTGAACAAGGAATTGGAAACGATGCGCAACAAAGAAATGTGGCGTGCTGCTGAAACTGTTCGTCAGTTGCGTCCAGAAAACGACTAAATAGTTGTAACAATCAACCTATAAATGTCATGCTTATGCCTAGTCAAAGCATGACATTTTTTGCTTTATAGGTTATTTTAAGCTATATTTTTGGAGATGTTTCTGTACAATTCGTTATAATTTTGTAAGTTTGTAAACTAGGGCCAATCGGTTGTTTGTTTAGATGAACAAACACGATGTTGTCATCATAGGAAAATAAAACATATACTTAATCGGTTATCTTGTAAGGGTTTTCGTATCTTAGAATGGGAAAGTTTTTTATATATCATACAACACTGACAGCATTATTTTCGATGATGCTGTTCAGTGCCAATAGTAAAACCATTAAAACAAACAATCATATGTCAAAAACAGAGTCCTCTGAAATGAAATCTTGGGCCATTGTCAATATATCCGTCTGTAATTTAAGACAGTCGGCCGATTACGATGCAGGAATGGCGAGTCAGGGATTATTGGGTATGCCCGTGAAAATACTGAATCACGATGGTTGGTACGAAGTCGAGACTCCTGATGAATATCGTGCTTGGGTTCAAGGATCGGCTATTCAACAGGTGACAAAATCTGAATTGGATGCTTGGAACCATGCCCCACAGGTGGTTGTAACTTCTGTTTATGGATTTGTTTATAGCAAGCCAAATAACAAATCGCAGACAGTCAGTGACGTTGTTGCTAGTGACCGTTTTAAGTTGTTGGGCACGAAGAAAGACTTCTACCATGTAGCTTATCCAGATGGCAGAACTGGGTATCTTTCTAAAAAAGATGGTGAAAAAGTAGACAAATGGCGCAAACATCTGAAACAGGATGCTCAAAGCATCATTGAAACCGGAAAGAAAATATTGGGCGTTCCCTACTTTTGGGGAGGCACCAGTACAAAGGGAGTAGACTGCAGTGGATTTGTCAGGACAACCTTGTTGCAACACGACATTATCATTCCTCGTGATGCCTACCAGCAGGCTAAGAAAGGAATGCATATCGAGATTGCACCTGATTTCGGTAATTTAATTCCAGGAGACCTGTTGTTCTTTGGAACAAGGGCTACTGCTCAAGACCCGGCAAGAGTGGTTCATGTCGGAATCTATATGGGTAAAAAGAAATTTATTCACTCACTTGGACGTGTACGCATCGCAAGTTTTGAGGCTAAAGACAAGGACTATGATGAATATGATTTGAATAGATTGCTATGGGCTCAGCGAATATTGCCTTATATTAATAAAGAGAATGGTTTGAATACAACCGACCATAACAACTTTTATCGTTGATAGAAATTACACATCCCGCAAAAGACGAAGATCAGATGATTTCAAATTCTTCTAATCTGTCTGTCATCAAGGATATCCATGAAGAAAAGAATAGCATATGAGAAGACGTGATTTTTTGAAAAAAACAGCATTGGGAACAGTCGCTTCTGCTTGGGCATTCAGTCCTTTAAGTGCAGTAACCAAATCGGAGATCCCATTCATCAATACGAACAAACTAACCCATAAAGGAATGAAATTACGTTTTTTCCCGTACGAACTCAAGCTAAAACATGTCTTTACTGTTGCAACCTATTCGCGAACCACCACACCAGATGTGCAAGTAGAAATAGAATATGACGGTGTGATTGGGTACGGTGAGGCCTCTATGCCGCAGTATCTGGGGCAAACAGTGCAGAGTGTCACCTCATTTTTGCAGAAAGTGGATTTGGAACAGTTCAAAGATCCGTTCCTGATGGAAGATATCTTGGCGTATGTTGACAGCCTTTCACCTGGTGATACCGCTGCAAAGGCTGCAGTGGATATCGCTTTACACGATTTGGTTGGAAAGTTACTGGGTGCTCCTTGGTATAAAATCTGGGGATTGAATAAGGAAAATGCACCCTCGACAACGTTTACAATTGGTATCGATACCGCAGAGGTTGTTAAACAGAAGACCCGTGAATGTGCCGACCAGTTTAATATTTTGAAGGTAAAACTTGGTCGGGATAATGACAAGGAGATGATTGAGACCATTCGCTCGGTTACGCAATTGCCCATTGCTGTAGATGTAAACCAGGGCTGGACGGATCGTCAGAAAGCGCTGGACATGATTTTTTGGTTGCATGAACATGGAATAGTCATGGTCGAACAACCGATGCCCAAAGAGATGAGAAATGACATTGGCTGGATAACCGAGAGAAGTCCGTTACCCATCTTTGCAGACGAAGCCGTACAGCGAATTGCAGATATCAAAGATTGTGAAGGCATTTATACGGGTATCAATATCAAGCTGATGAAATGTACTGGCATGCGGGAAGCCTGGAAAATGTTGATTGAGGCTCGTGCCCGCAAGATGAAGGTGATGGTTGGATGCATGACCGAGACATCATGCGCTGTCAGTGCCGTGGCACAACTGTCTCCTGCGGTCGATTTTGCAGACCTGGACGGTAATTTGTTGATTTCAAATGACCGGTTTAACGGTATGCAGGTTGTGAAAGGTAAGGTTACACTGCCAGACCGTCCTGGTATTGGTGTTGTAAAGATTTGATCTTTCAGATGGTTATTTATGTCCAAGACTAATAGATACTATGTATTGATGGTGGTATTGTTGTCTGCCATATCAGTTTTCGCTCAAGGTTATTCGTGGGATGAGGACCTACATCATCGATTGCGTGTAGATTTCAACAAAACAAGAGAACAAGTCAAATCCTATATTGAAGGTTATATTCCCAACGTTACTGATGCCCAGATGGATGCTTGGGAGAAAACGGGAGCCCTGGAATCTAGAACCGTTGATGGCAAAAAATGGTATTTTCATAACGCTGCCCCAAATCTTTTCAAAATTGACGACAGTTGTAGACAGATAAAGTTTCAGAAGGATGGTCCGACTGGACATGAGGAGAATCTGGCCAACAAAGAAACGGTTCCCGCCATTATCAAAAATTGTCGCGAAAGTGGATCGTATCTTGCCGAGCCAAAGCACATTCGTATTCACTATTCCATTACTGTCAATGCCGATGCAGTACCTGCAGGGAAAACAATCAGATGTTGGCTGCCCTTTCCCAGAACAGATATTTACAGACAAAACAATGTAAGGCTGATTGATACAAATGTAAAAAAGTTTGTGCGCGCTCCCATGAGTTGCGGTCATTCTTCTATTTATATGGAGCAGAAGGCTAAGGCGGGAGATAGTGTTGTCTTTTCAGAAACCTTTGAATACACCAGTTATGGTAGCTGGTTTAATCTTCGTCCAAAGAACATTCAACCATATGACACGACGACGCAAATGTATAAAGTTTATACATCCGAGCGTGACCAACATATGGTCTTTACTCCTCGTCTTCGGCATTTGGCCGACAGTCTGACTCATGGAGAAACCAATCCTTTGCTGAAAGCCCGCAAAATATTTGAATGGGTAAACGATCATTTCCCATGGGCTTCAGCAAGAGAATATTCTACCATTGACAATATCCCAGAATATGTTT
>CALNBT010000148.1 GCA_937874345.1 uncultured Prevotella sp. | reverse complement strand
TCGTTTTGGGCATTTTTTTAAGGATCAGGCATAAAAAAAGGGGCTCCGCTGAGTCCCAACCTTTGTTAACCTTAAATCTAATACTATGAAAAACACGATGCAAAGATAAGATGTAAATGGATAAATTCCAACTGTTTGCGTAAACAATATTCTAAAGCATCGATTTCTTTGATTTAAATCAACTATCGAAGCATCATGAATGAAACAGGATAAACTCGTTTTCTTATCCTAAATGATATCGCAAATGATTTAATCTTGATCTTTCAAAAAGGTGAATACATTCTATATGATGATGATTAATAGATGACTTATATCATTGAATGACTGTATGTTCTTGCAATAAATTTAATAAATAATGTGAAAATACTTGCTAATTGGAAAAGTTATATTAACTTTGCAAAAGAATAATCAAGAGAACTATTATAGGAATCAGAATTCCGACACTGAGAGAGATGTCGGAATTCTTTATTTTTTAGTGCTCACGAAAAGCAATTATTAATAATAAATACTTATACTTTATGGCTTATATGTCACAGGAAGGCTACGATAACCTCGTAGCGGAGCTAAGACAGCTCGAATCTATTGAGCGCCCAAAGGCTTCAGCTGCTATTGCAGAGGCACGCGATAAGGGTGATTTAAGTGAAAATTCTGAATATGATGCTGCAAAAGAAGCGCAGGCTCATCTCGAAGATAAAATCAATAGAATGAAAATGACCATTGCAGAAGCAAAGATCGTTGATACTTCACGTTTGAGCACTGATGCAGTTCAGATTCTTTCAAAGGTTACGATGACCAATCTGAAGACCAAGGCTAAGATGATATATACCATCGTTAGCGAGAGCGAAGCTGACTTGAAAGCCGGAAAGATTTCTATCAAGACCCCTATTGCACAGGGCATCTTGAACAAAAAAGTAGGCGAAGAAGTGGAAATAAAGATTCCAGCAGGTACCATTCATCTACGTATTGACAAGATAACGATTGATTAAAAAGAAAACATATGGATATATTTTCTAAAATAGCTGCAGGTGAAATTCCCAGTTATAAATGTGCAGAAAATGACCAATTCTATGCGTTTCTAGACATTAATCCACTGAAAGAAGGTCACACACTTGTCATTCCACGCCGTGAAATAGATTATATTTTCGATATGGAAGACGAAGAATTAGCAGCATTTGAGGTATTTTCCAAAAAGGTGGCAAGGGCCATTAAATCTGCAATTCCTTGTAAAAAAGTAGCCCAAATTGTTCTTGGGCTTGAAGTTAACCACGCCCATATCCATTTGATACCAATGGATTCAGAAGCAGATGTAAACTTTAGAAAAGAACATCTAAAACTGACAGAAGATCAGTTCAAGGAGATTGCCAACCGAATTTATAGCGAATTCAACAAGCTTTAAGAGAAATCTCCAAGAAAAAGGAAGGAGAACAGGGTGAATAACGACACCCTGTTCTCCTTCTTCGCTTCAGAAAAAACGAACATACACGAGCAACCATTTTTCTTTTGGCATCTCATTCTAAATCAGTACCTTTGCTATTCAGAATAAAATAATTGAAAACAGGAACATGAAAGTAGCTATTTTTTGTTCGGCAAACGACCAGATTGATGCCGAATACTTTAAATTAACAGAAGAATTAGGCGAATGGCTGGCGCAAAACGGACACAAAGTTGTCTTTGGTGGATGCGACATGGGGTTGATGGAATGCGTTGCCAAGGCTGCACATAATGCCGACGCAATGACCATCGGTGTTGTTCCTTCAATTATTGAAAAGCATGGACATGTGTCAGATTATGTAGATGTAGAAATTCCATGCGACCAGTTGAGTGACAGGAAAGACCTGATGCTTGCACAAAGCGACATTTCCATTGCGCTACCAGGCGGCGTTGGCACACTGGATGAAATCTTTTCGGTTGTGGCATCCCATTCCATTGGATACCATCACCAACAAGTTATCCTATACAACATGAATGGTTTTTGGAATTCACTGATTGCTCTTCTTGACGATCTGACCGAAAAGGGTATGATCCGCGGTGATTACCACCAACAAATCAAGATTGCCCATTCATTGGAAGATATCAAAGAAATACTGAAATAGTATTTCCTTATCACTTCACCAGATACAGATAAAAACTTGCGGCCGCTTGAAGAAAATTCTTTAAACGGCCGCAAGCATTACGGAATGAGACGCGCTGTTGAAAAACTATTTATTTAATCTCCAGGTCACACCATCTTTCGTGTCTTGCACCTCAAAGCCGTTCTCGGCCAATGCATCACGAATCTGGTCACTGGTAGCCCAGTCTTTCTCGGCTTTTGCCTTCGCTCTCAACGAAAGAACCATATCAACCACCTTTCCATAAGCCAGTTCACGAGCATCGTTATTATTCGCCTTTTCGGTAGACAGTCCTAACAGATCAACTGCAAAAAGGTACATCGTCTCGGTCAATTCCTTCAAATCTTCTTGGCTGATGGATGCCTGATGGTTGACAACAGAATTGATGGTATGGCATGCTTCGAACAAATGACTGATCAACACCGGTGTCTGCAAATCATCGTTCATCGCATCATAACAATTTTGTCTAAATCCAACGACAAACTGATGGGTAGCCTCATCAGATGAAGCCGATACCTGCATACGCTCTATGTCACTGATACCGTTAGTCAAACGTTCGAGCCCTTTTTGGCTTGCTTGCAACGCTTCGTTTGAGAAATCTACCGTTCCACGATAGTGAGCTGAAAGAATGAAGAAGCGAATGGTCATAGGCGAATATGCTTGTTGTAGGCTTTCGTGGGTTCCATTGAAGAACTGTTCCAGTGTAATGAAGTTCCCCAAGCTCTTTCCCATCTTTTGACCGTTGATGGTAATCATATTGTTGTGCATCCAATAGTGCACCATCTGGTCACCCTGGCTAGCCACAGCCTGCGCGATCTCACACTCATGATGTGGGAAAATCAAGTCCATGCCACCACCATGAATATCAAAATGCTTACCCAAATACTTACGACCCATGGCAGTACATTCGCAGTGCCAACCGGGGAAGCCTTCGCTCCAGGGACTTGGCCAGCGCATGATGTGTTCGGGCTGGGCCTTCTTCCACAGGGCAAAGTCAACTTGATTGTGCTTCTCACCTATTCCATCCAATTCTCGACTGTTATTAATCACATCGTCAAGATTGCGGCCAGAGAGTATTCCATACCGATGATCCTTGTTGTATTTTTCGATATCAAAGTAAATTGAACCATTGCTTTCGTAGGCATATCCATTCGCCATGATTTCTTTTACCAGCTCTTCCTGCTCGATAATATGCCCGGTAGCATGAGGTTCGATGCTCGGTGGAAGCACATTCAGCGCATCCATAGCTGTATGATAGCGATTGGTATAATACTGCGCGATCTCCATGGGCTCGAGCTGTTCCAAACGAGCTTTCTTCTCTATCTTGTCGTCTCCTTCGTCAGCATCGTGCTCCAAATGCCCTACATCGGTGATGTTCCTGACATATCTGACCTTGTATCCAAGGTGTTTGAGATAACGAAATAGGATATCAAAAGTGATAGCCGGACGGGCATGTCCCAAATGTGGATCACCATAAACGGTTGGGCCACAGACATACATTCCGACATGTGGTGGAAGCAGAGGCTTGAACAATTCTTTTTGCCGCGAAAGCGTATTGTAGATAAAAAATCTTTGTTCCATTTCTTTTCAAAACTTGATCATGTGCAAAGTTACATTAATTTAGGCAAAAATACAAAACGGTCGGACAAGAATGGCGATATTGCCGATAAAAATGCACTCTTTTGCAAGACGAACCCAATGATATTGCGGTGCAATACATATGAGTTTGCGGAAGAGGCTCTTCGGCATCAAATTACATGATAATACTCCAATGCTTTCCGTATGCCATCCTCGTCAACAGATGAGGTAACATAATCGGCGGCTTCTTTCAATTCGGCAACTGCATTGCCCATCGCAACACCGATACCCGCCTTCCGAATAATGGAAATATCATTTCCTCCATCACCAAATGCCATGACCTGGGACATTGGTAGCCCCAAAAAATTGGCTACCGACTGCAACCCTTGTCCCTTATCTGCTAGCTTAGAAGTAATATCAATGAACTCTGGATGCCATCTTCCAGACAAACAACTATGGAGCATGGGCATTAACTTTTGCTCTTGCGCAAAAGTGACAAAGGGACTTAACTGCAGGATAGGTTCCTCTAATATTTTATCGAGCGAAACAGCTTTCTCAAATCCTTTAACCTGCAATAGGTCCAGGAAGATACGATTAAATGTTTCATCTTGCTGATAAACACATAAATGGCGCGTTCCTACCACTACACAAGCAA
Source organism: uncultured Prevotella sp. (assembly GCA_937874345.1). GTDB lineage: Bacteria > Bacteroidota > Bacteroidia > Bacteroidales > Bacteroidaceae > Prevotella. The sequence continues at coordinate 4,713 of CALNBT010000148.1, read as the reverse complement.
AGTGATGGTTTCTCGCCTGTTCAAGAACCAGCTTAACATCTTTTGAAGGAATTGAGTGGCAGCTTACTTCCTTGTCACCAACGAAACAATATGCACCGTTAGCTGTAATGTAACCGTCTATCAAGTCATCGATGTCTGAAAGATTAGAGATGATCGCCTTTGGTCTACCAGTCGAAATATATATGCCTACACCCTTGTCTTTGGCTTGCTTGATCGCTTGAATGGTTGATAGAGGTATGTGATGGGTCTTGAAACTCACCAGCGTTCCATCGATATCAAAAAACAAAGCTTTAACCAGTTTACTCATATACAAAAGTAAAATTCTTATGGCACTTCAGTGTGTTGCCTATAAAACAGCCTTTGTAGGCAAAATCTTCGAGTCGCTTGCGCGTCTTGCTGTCGTATTCGGCCTTTAAATGAAATGTAATGCTCAACTCAGTAATCATAATGAGCTTGACATCTTCTTTAAAGTCACCGATTTCTGCATAACACCCATCCAGAGAACTGCCGTGTTTATCTAAATTCTTCGCCATTGTCGTCAATACACAGGTTGCTAATGCTAAGGCAAGATAATGAACCGGAGCTGGATAATGGTCAATTCCATCAAGGTCATCGGGCAAATCTGTACACATGACCTCTCCAGAGCGAAGATACTCTGCCTCACAACGATATTGTCCTTTGTACGAAACTTTCATTGAGACCATTGATATTCCTTTCCTATTAACTTGATTGATTAAAATTGCAGGCTGGTCTGTATAAAGAAAATTCTCAATAACCAGTCGCGATAGAATATTATCCCTACAAAGTTACTCATTTATTCCAAACTTACAATGACCGAGACTCGAATAAAAACCGATCAACATCGCTTCACAACCGATAGGGCAATCCCATAAATATCGAACAATATGACATTTTCATGTCAAAAATGTGTATCTTTGCCTTAAGATGTTGATTATATAGATTTATCTCATTTACAATGAAACAAATAATTAGCCACTTTACCGACAACGACGCTTACACATACAGTTGCCAATATTATATTCTCCAGAAATATCCTCGTGCCGAGGTCGAATATACCTTTTTTGACCGCGACAACACGATTTATCCCAAGGGCTTTGCCGCGTTACTGGAAGAGCAGTTGGGCTATATGCCGCAGGTAATGATCACTGCAAACGAAATAGCGTTCATGAAACGCAAGATGTATTACCTGCCCGAGTGGTATTTTACTTTTCTTAGTGGTTATCGCTTCAATCCACACGAAGTGAATGTTTCACAAGACACTGATGGGCATCTCGACATTTTGGTGCGGGGTAAATGGTTTTCAGCAATCATGTGGGAAATGCCTATCTTATCCATCATCTCTGAACTGATGCACATTTTGCGTGGTGACATCGATAGATACGATCCCAGACGCGAAGAAGAACGGGTGGAAGAAAAGACAAAAATGATCTTGAAAAACGGAATCATATTGGGAGATATGGGAACCAGACGCCGGCTTTCATTCGACCATCAGGACATGGTGATCCGCGTCATGAAAGAAATTTATCAACAAGATGGCTACGACGATGAGACTGGACATCACAACTGGACTGGTCGGTTTACAGGAACCAGTAATCTATATCTTGCCATGAAATACGATTTGAAACCGATCGGAACGATGAGTCATCAGCTTATCGAGTTTGAAGAGAATGTCAGTGGCGTATTTGAGTGTAACTTCAACGTCATGAAGAAGTTTAGCGATGTGTATGATGGTGATAATGGTATTTACCTGTATGACTGCTTTGGCGACAAGGTATTCTTCAGTAACCTGTCCAAACGCATGGCAATGATGTTTGTAGGTCTGCGTGTTGATAGCGGAGACGAAAAGGAACAGACTGAAAAAATTATTGAGAAATACAAAAGCCTGGGTATCGATCCGTCAACCAAACAAGTGGTATTCAGTAATGGACTGAATATAGAAAAGGCGATTGAGATCCACAAATTTGTCAATGGACGCGTCCAGGACAGCTACGGAATGGGCACATTCATCACTTGCGACGTTGAAAATACGGAACCGATGAACATTGTCATCAAACTTACCCGCAGCCGAATTACCGAGAAAAGAGAATGGCACGACTGTGTAAAACTGTCGTGCGATAAGGGGAAGACATTGGGAAATCCGGAAAAATGTGCCTACCTTCTGAAACAGATTGGATAAAAACCCTGGATGAAACCAACGATTTGGTAGAACGAGCTATCTAAAAGAACGATCTTGATTTTAGCTATTCACGCTTTTATTCCTTAAAATACGGTTCTTACAATCTGTTGAATATTCTTCGCACGCCCCATCGTATAATAATGTATTGCTGGTACATCATGAGCCAACAAGTCTTTGCTTTGGGCAATACACCATTCAACACCCACTTGATACGCAGCATCTTTATCCTTAGTATCCCTGAAGGCCTTGACAAGCTCTTCAGGAATGTCGAGATGAAAAGCTTGGGGCAAGCTATCAATTTGTTTGATCGTTGAAATAGGTTTCAATCCAGGAACGATGGGAACCGTTATACCTGCAGCTCGACATTTATCGACAAAGTCATAGAACTTTGTATTGTCGAAAAACATTTGTGTCAGGATATAATCTGCCCCAGCATCAACCTTATCTTTGAGGTGCTGGATATCAGTGCCCATGTTTGCCGCTTCATAATGTTTTTCAGGATAAGCACCGACTCCAATACAGAAATCTGTGTGCACTCCGTCTTTTACGTCTGGATCGAGGTATTGACCATGATTCATATTGGCAATCAGCTCCACCAACTCATTTGCATGGGCAAAACCTTCTGTCTCTGGAATAAACCGGCGGTAGCCTGGCAAAGCATCTCCGCGTAATGCCACCACATTGTCTATGCCCAAGAAGTTAAAGTCAAACAAATCGCTTTCCAACTTTGACTTAGTAGCACCTCCACAAATAACGTGAGGTACAATATTGACTTTAAAACGCTGCATGATGCCGGCAACAATCGCGATGGTGGAAGGTCTTTTAGCAAAGGTGGTCTTGGTAAACGTACCATCGGGGTTCTCATGATAGGCTATTTCGTCACGATGGCACGTAACATTGATAAACGGAGGTGCAAATTCCATCAAGGGTTCAATACTCTTTGCCAGTTTCTCCGCATCGCTTCCTTTAAGCGGCGGAACCAATTCGAACGAGGCAAATTGCCTGTTACTATTTAAAATGTCGATAACTTTAGACATGAATAATCATTTTTGCAGGTAAGACAACGTTTCTATTGATAATCCTCTACGGTTGGAATAATCTGCCAATTGTGCGTCATCGATCTTTCCAACAGGGAAATAACGTGCATCAGGATGAGCGAAAACCATCCCACAAATGGCTGTAGACGGTGTAATAGAGAAGTACTCATTGATGTGCACTCCTATTTTCTTTTCGGCATCAAGTAGGTCGATGACGATTTTCTTAATACTGTGGTCAGGGCATGAAGCATAACCAAATGCAGGTCGAATGGCATTCTCTTGCGGGTAAATCATCTTTTGGAACCACTCTGAAGTCGCTTCTGCGAGCCTTGCTGCCAAAGCATGTTGCATCAGTTGTTCATAGCTCTGATCTTCATATTCTACAGTACCTTGCGCTTTGATGCAAAATAATCCAAGTGGCGTAGAACCTGTTGTCGGAAAATAATCTGCTAGAGAAAGATAGTTCGTTCTTGCATTTTGAGAACGCAACATGGGCAAATGACAGCCATTGTCCAAGACGATATCGTTTCCGTCACGATGGGCATTGAAGTACTCAAAGCAAAGCTTTAGCTCCATAGCCTTGTCCTCCTTCATCTTCAGCAGAGTGGCTTTTGCCTCATTCAGCGTTTTCAATGCCTCGGGATTCACTGTCATTTGTTGCAACGCCTCTCCCCTGAATCCCCAGAAGAAAAGCAACATCCGCCAGTCAATCAATGATTCAACATCTTCAATAGAAGGCTCTTTTGGAAAGCGCTTTTGCAGTTCTTCTATCGATGGGATTCCTTTTTCAAAAACATATTGTGGCGCTTGAGCATTGGCTAAAGCATAGGGTGAAACCTCAACATTGTGCTTGGTGTAATTGTCGCGCATGACTTGCTGTTCCTGAGCTGTTTGTTTCAACACCGATTGGGCATCTTTTTGAAGACGCTTTGCCAAAACTGATGTATGAGAGGCATCGCCACCATAGACAACACCACCTGTGTAAAGCGGTGCCAACTTAACAGATGTATGTACCAGAGTCGTCGTCGCACCACCAACAAAGATGGGAATCTGCATACCTTCTTTCTCAAACAAGGCACAGAGACCTTCCATCTCTTTGAGCGAAGGCGTTATCAGTCCGCTGATACCCACAAAGAGTGGCTGTTCTTTTCGAGCTGTTTCAAGAATCGTTTCATTTGAAACCATGACACCCAAGTCTATGACTTGAAAATTATTGCAGTTCAGAACAATGCTCAATATATTTTTCCCAATATCATGAACGTCACCACGTGCGGTTGCCAATACGATCTTGGATTGGGCCAACCCACCAGTAGTCTGTTTACGTTTTTCTATTTCGGGTTGCAAGATGGCCACTGCATTCTTCATCACTTTGGCAGATTTCACAACCTGAGGTAAAAACATCTTTCCTTCACCAAAGAGTTTTCCCACCTGTTCCATGCCGTTCATCAACGGTCCTTCGATGATTTTCACGGCGTCACC
>CALNBT010000147.1 GCA_937874345.1 uncultured Prevotella sp. | reverse complement strand
GAACGGAGCTAAGAATTCGACACGCTTACGAAGACTGTTGACAATATAATCCGAATAGGCAATGCCACCCGTCAACAGAATAGCATCAACCTTTCCATATAGTACAGCAGCCTCAGCAGCAATACTTTTAGCTGTCTGATAAACCATGGCATCAACGATGAGTTTTGCCTTTTGGTCGCCTTCGTCTATCCGTTTCAATATTTCGATCATGTCGTTGGTTCCCAGATGTGCGGTCAGTCCGGCACGTCCTACCAGACTATTCAACAATTCATTTTCGGTAAACTGACCACTATAGCAAATCCTTACAAGGTCAGCTGCCGGCAAAGAGCCTGCCCGTTCGGGTGAGAAGGGTCCTTCGCCACCCAACGAGTTATTGGCATCTATCGCCCGTCCATGATGATGTGCTGCTATAGATATGCCTCCACCCATGTGACAGATGATCAAGTCAAGGTCCTCATATCGCTTTCCGATATCTTTCGCATAGCGTCTTGCGATAGCTCTTTGGTTCAAGGCATGCCAGATACAGATACGAGGAATAAGTGGCGAACCGCTGATTCGAGCCAAGGATGACAATTCATCAACAACGCCTGGATCGGCTATCAAGGCCTTACAGGAAGGAATTCTCTTGGCGATATCGTAGGCGATGAAACATCCCAAGTCGGAGGCATGTTGATGAACGGACTTCCTCGTAATGTCGAGCATGAATTCATTTACCTCATAAACCCCACCTTCGACGGGCATGGCCAAGGATCCACGACCCATCACCACATCAAAATCGAAAGCAATATTGGCTTCTTTTAGCGTAGAGATCACCAGTTTCTCCCGAAACGCCAACTGGTCTAATGGCATGGAGAAAGTCTCCAAGTCTTCTGAAGAATGATGTATATTTCGATCGAACACTTGTCGGTCGTCTTCAAAAACAGCCAATTTAGTAGATGTTGACCCAGGGTTAATGCATAAAATATGGAACATAATCGTTTATTCTGTATATAAAAAAAATCTAAATCATCAGTGATTGAGACAAGCCAATGCCAAACTGTTGTATTTAGATTCTGAATCATCTCCTCTAGAAGGGAGAACTACGGGTAAGCGAGTACCCATCAAGACACCCGACACTTTCGCTCCTGCAAACAAAGTGATGGATTTGTAAAAGGCATTCGCAGCCTCGATATCGGGAAACACCAACACATCTGCATTTCCTTGGATAGCAGAACTGATACCTTTTCTTTGCATGCTTTCACGGTCACAACTCTCTCTGACATCCAATGGACCATCTACCACACACGGACCGAAAGCTCCCTGCCTGGCATTCTCGATCAAAGAAGCGTATCCTGTTGAGAATGGAAAATGCTTTTCATTCGGTTTTTCATAACAATGGATGAGGGAAACAAGCGGTTTGACAATGCCAAATCTTCGGCATAGTTCGGTTACATACTTGATTTGCATGAAACGTTGTTCCTGGGTAGGATATGGAATCACGGCAGAATCTGAAAAAAACAGCAATTTGTGGTATGCGGGGATATCGGCAACGGTAACATGGGTCAAGACGTTTTCATCAGATAGAAATCCACGATCCTTGCTCAAAAGGGGACGAATCAAGTCTGCAGAACTGATGAGTCCTTTCATCAATCCGTCAATCACGCCCTGATGTACTAAATCAAGGGCTTTTTCAACTGCTTCCTGATGAGTTGCGGCATCAACGAAAGACGCATATTGTGAAAGGTTCACCAGCCTTTCGCATTGCTGAACTTCTGATATTCCACCAACGAACACGGCCTCTAGCCACCCTTCTTCCATCGCTTGGGCCACCGCATGCTGGGTTGACTCATCGCAAGCATTTAGGACGGCAATCCTTTTTCGAATCCTCTGTTGGGCAAGATATTTGCCCATATCTCTCAAATGCAGAATATTTTCCATTTTCAATTTACAAATTTGAAGATTTGCCGAGGCGGCAATATATTAAAATATATTTCCTTCTGGCTGTGTTATCAAAAGACATACTCAACCTGACTCCATTGATCGGTGGTCCAAAACGTTAAAGAGTTGGACTGGACAGTCTCAATTCCCTGAAAAAAAGATCCTTTATATTGGGTAATTTCATTCAGCTTGACTGGAACTTGATCAAAAATCCGTTCAAATACTATTTCACCCGCCGCATTCAATGCCGAAACCGTGACCTTTAGCACATCTGTCAGACTGTGCGGCATGGTATAAACTTCAAACTGGGCATTACCGCTTCGTTGGGCGTCTAACACCACCCTATCTTCTGTTTGTCTGGAATTGACGCATCCGAATCCTGTCAAGGCATTGAATGTTGAACTTCCACCTGTATAATAAAGTCTGATAGCTGTAACATCAGGTGGTATCGCATCATTCATAATCAGCCGAAACATGGCGACAGCCCGTTTCATTTCTAGCTCAACAGATTGATTGGCACTCACCTCTAGTGTCTTTCCATAATAGAAGGTATCGGTGAGTTTGTTTTTAGCAAACGTAACCTCTTCTGGCGAAGTAATGGTAGCTGATGCTTCACCATTATGGGCAATGACAACCACCTGATAGGAACCGGGAGAGACATTAACTTCGATTTTCCCGAAGTTGTTCTCCGAACGATCTTGATTAATTGATTTAACTTTCACTCCATCATGGAACAATGCCAAACTAATGTGGGAACAAATATCCTGAACATTCGTTGCCCGCGAAACTATTGCACCCTGGTTAAAAGGAATCTGTTCGAAAGATGATACTTGAAATGTGAGATGAACAAGGCCTTTCTCTTCTTGTGGATCAACATTAAACTCATCAGATAGCAACGGCTTTTCGCATGATGTAAACCCCATCAAGAGCCATAAAGCCATGGTAAAATGGACAACATGTCTTTTCATATCGATGTTTTTTAGACTTCTTTCAAACTTTTCTGGATAAGTATTAAACTTTTGTCAATTCGAACATGATTCGTTGAACCAGAGATATTTGTCCTAGCGTCAATGAATGAAACCAAAGTAACCAATAACACTAGCAACTTGTATTTCATTTTCATGTTTCGAATGATTGGTGGCTAAGTTACAACAAAACTCAATATATTCAAAATATTTTTTCACTTTTCCTTTTTGATTAGAAGTTGTTAATTGGAACAATAAAATGCATATTCAAGTAAAGGATGTCAATACAAACAATCAAATTTCAGGAAAGCATCATGATTAGACAGCTTTGGGGGCATAAATAATATAGACAAAGACAGCTTTACAGTGAAGTCATATCTTGAGTACATTACCTATAAGAGAAAGTCTTGCCTTGTATCATCTCATATTCAAAACCTTAACACATCAATTATTCATAATGAATTCAGAAGAAAATTACTCTTTTTGTCGAAGGTTATTATTATTTATTTACCTTTGTAGCCAATTTATAAAGAGATTCGTGAGATTAATAAATATGAAAACAGACGCTAGTAAAACGAATATAGCCAATCAGTTAAGCCTACTTGGAGTTTTTGTCACCCTTGGAATTGTATTTGGCGATATTGGTACTTCTCCATTATATGTCATGAAAACCATTGTCGGGGTTAACCGAATGTTTGACCGCGACTATATTATTGGCGCAGTGTCGTGTATTATTTGGACACTGACACTCCAGACAACCATCAAATACATGTTGATCGCTTTACAAGCGGATAACAAAGGTGAGGGGGGCATTTTGGCACTTTACGCATTGGTTAGACGCAATAAGAGCAAATGGCTCTATCTAGTAGCAATTATTGGGGCCAGCACGTTGATTGCTGACGGAATCATCACCCCTTCCATAACTGTTACTTCAGCCATTGAAGGCCTTCAATCTCTAAATCCAGAAACGCCTGTTGTACCCATCAGTATCGCAATACTTTCTGTTTTGTTTTTCATCCAACGATTTGGAACAAATGTTATTGGAAAATCGTTCGGATATATCATGTTCTTTTGGTTTTTGATGTTAGGGGTGGTGGGAGCCATGCAGCTAAACCACAATTTGACTATTTTAAGCGCATTCAATCCCTATTATGCACTGAACCTCTTGTACAACGATCCAAAATGGTTTATGATTTTAGGTGCAGTATTCCTCTGTACAACAGGTGCTGAGGCTCTTTATTCGGACTTGGGACATTGCGGGAAAAAGAATATCACTGTAAGTTGGATCTACGTCAAGTTAATGTTGATTTTCAACTATCTTGGACAAGGAGCATGGCTTATCAATAACCACGGAAAGATTAATAGCCCGCTGAATCCGTTCTTTGCAATTATGCCAACAGGTTTCTTAATTCCGAGTATCATTTTGGCGACGACTGCCGCCATCATTGCCAGCCAAGCTTTGATTAGCGGATCGTTTACGATCTTCAGTGAAGCCATGAACTTGAACTTCTGGCCACGCCAGCGAATCAAATATCCTACCGAGGTAAAAGGTCAACTTTATGTTCCTCAGGTAAACAACTTCCTGTATATTTTCTGTGTCATTACTATACTGATTTTTCAATCGTCTGACAACATGGAAGCGGCCTACGGACTTTCGATTACCATCACCATGTTAATGACAACAGTTTTATTAACTTTCTATCTGCACATGAGACACATCAACAGTTCCCTGGTTGCACTGTTTGCGATGGTTTATTTAACGATTGAAGGACTGTTTCTAACTGCCAATATCTTTAAATTCTTCCATGGAGGTTGGTTTACCATCATGTTAGCAGGAGGGCTATGCTGCATTATGTATGTTTGGTACAATGCACTGATTATTCGAACGAAACATTTGCAGTTCCATGAGATTAAGCAATTCTTTCCGATTTTGTCTGATATCAAAAAAGATACCTCTATTCCGAAATACTCCACCAACTTGGTTTATATCAGCAAGACCAACAACCCGGCACTTGTTGAGGGAAAAGTTGTTTACTCAATCATTCGAAAGACTCCCAAGCGGGCTGACCATTACTGGCTATTTCACTTTGAATATGTTGATGATCCTGATACATTAGAATACACTTTTACCCCATTGATAGATGGAACCTTATTTAGAATTGATGTTAGAATTGGATTTAGAGTCCACCCATTACTAACGCTTTATCTGAGACAAATTATCGAAGACTTGGTTGAAGAAGGAAAGATTGATATGACAAGTGGCTTCGAATCGTTGCGCAAACGAAACATTTCAGGCGACTTCCGCTTTATTGTCATCCATCGTATCTTCTATCCTTCGAGCTCTGACGATAAGAGAGATAACTTCATGATGAACTTGTATTCATTTATCAAACACTTGGGAATTACTGAAGAACGGGCTTTGGGATTGGATACTAGCAACGTTGTTGTTGAGCATGTTCCATTGATTGTCAAACAAGACACTTATGGCAAACGAATAACCAAACAGGAAGATGTAAAAATAGAAGAACAGGTTTTCTAGACGGATGTGTTTACAATCTTTTAAGATACTGTTGGAATAAAAAGATGTCAAAGGGAATCATGAATGTGATTCCCTTTGATATCTTTTTATAAGTACACATGATCATTATTGAACTTATCGC
>CALNBT010000146.1 GCA_937874345.1 uncultured Prevotella sp. | reverse complement strand
TTGATGTATTGGGGTGAACAGTTTGTCAATCTCGCCACATCCACTGATCTGAAGAATTGGACACCAATGTTGGATAAGAATAACGAATTGCTGAAAATTATGGTGCCAAGAAAGAATAAATTTGACAGCCAACTGACAGAATGTGGCCCTCCAGCAATTATCACAAAAGATGGTATCCTTTTATTTTACAATGGGAAAAACCTTGCCGGCAAGAATGGTGACCAGAACTATACCGGCAACTCGTATTGTGCCGGGCAAGCACTTTTTGATATCAAAAATCCAACAAAATTATTAAAACAACTCGATAAACCATTCTTCATTCCTGAAGCAGACTTCGAGAAAAGTGGACAATATCCAGCTGGAACAGTATTTATTGAGGGCTTGGTCCCTTTCAAAAACAAATGGTTTCTATATTACGGATGCGCCGACTCACGAGTTAGCGTTGCTGTGTACGACCCTACTAAATAACAAAAGCAGATGATCTACCTGATTTAATGTTATACATCAGTAAACCAACAATCAAAAACATATTATATGAAGAAACTGTTATTTACGGCATTGGCCATGTTCATGGCCACACTGTCGTATGCACAAGCACTTACTTTTACAGAAGCCAAGTTCCAGATGGGAGACAACCCGGAATGGAAAAACTTGAATTTCGATGACAGTCAGTGGAAAACCATTAAGACGACTGCCAGATGGGGCGAACAAGGACCAACGAAAACGAACACCTATGGCTGGTACCGCATCAAGTTTGTTTTGCCACAAGCGATGTTAAACAATTCAGACCTCAAGAAGGTTGTCAAAATCTATTTGGGTAAGATTGATGATGCCGATGAAACATTTTTCAATGGTATTCGCATCGGAGGGACCGGTAGCTTGCCTGATTCTCCAAAAGGATATCATGAAGCTTGGGATGAAGAACGTTTTTATACCATTGAAGCCAACAATCAGGCTGTAAGATGGGGGCAGGAAAATGTGATTGCTGTCCGTGTATACAATGGTGGTGCCGATGGCGGTATGTATTTCAAAGCTCCTACCCTAAGCGTTCCCAACAAAATAGATGGTATAAAGATGACATTCACAGAGTCAACTGTTAAAGACCAGAATCTATGCCAAGTTCATCTTGACAATCAATTTGACTTCAATCAGAAAGGAACCTTGCAGATTAACTTGATGAACCCTGAAACGGAGAAAGTGATTAGTCAGCAGACTAAAAAGATGTCTATCAAGGGCAAAGGTCAATCTATCGTCAGCATGGCTTACAATCCTCATCAGTATGTTCGCCTGCAATGCATTTTCACGGATGCGTCTGGCAATAGAAATATAATCAGAACATATTCTCCAAAATACATCCTCACCCCGGCAGCACCTGCAACTCCACGCATCAATAGCGCATCGGTATTTGGCGTTCGTCCTGGTTCTCCGGTTATTTTCCGTATTCCAGCATCTGGTGAAAAGCCGATGAAGTTCAGCGTCAAGAATCTTCCTGAAAGTCTTACGGTGAACGATATGGGTGTGATTACAGGTACCTTGAAGAATACAGGTGTATATACCGTTACCTTGGTAGCTGAAAACAGCAAAGGAAAAGACGAAAAGACATTTAGCTTCATCGTTGATCATAAGATAGCCTTGACACCGCCAATGGGATGGAACAGCTGGAACTGCTGGGGATTAAGCGTTTCTCAAGAGAAAGTAATGTCATCGGCTCAGGCACTTCTTGATAAAGGATTAGTTGACTATGGATACAGCTATATCAATATTGATGACGCTTGGGAAGCAGCAAATCGTAATACTGACGGAACAATTGCGGTGAACAACAAGTTCCCGAGTATGAAAAAATTGGGTGACTTTCTACACGCTAATGGCTTGAAATTTGGAATTTACTCCTCTCCTGGAGACCGTACTTGTGGTGGCTATTTAGGTTCTATCAATCATGAAGAGCAGGATGCCAAAACCTATAACGAATGGGGAATTGATTACCTGAAATACGATTGGTGTGGATATGGACGCCAGTTTGATGCTGATGGCGATCCTACCGTAGCAGCCTATGTACGTCCTTATCTGAAAATGCAGCAATTCTTGCGCCAGCAACCACGTGACATCTTCTACAGTCTGTGCCAATATGGTATGGCAGATGTATGGAAATGGGGCCATGCTGTTGATGCCAATTCATGGAGAACAACAGGTGATATCACTGATACATGGGAATCTTTATATGACATTGGCTTCGTTCGCCAAGCCGAATTATATCCTTATTCAGCACCAGGGTATTGGAACGACCCAGACATGCTGATTGTAGGAAAGGTGGGTTGGGGACCTAAACTCCACGAAACCCGTCTGACTCCAGACGAGCAGTACACTCATATCTCTCTTTGGACCCTGCTGGCTTCAAATATGCTCATCGGTTGCGACATCAGCCAGATTGACGATTTCACCTTCGGATTGCTGTGTAACAACGAGGTGAACGCCATCAACCAAGACGCGCTTGGCCATCAAGCAAAGCGCGATGTTCAGGATGGAACCCTTCAGATTTGGCAACGGCCATTGGCTGACGGCTCTCATGCCATCGGAATTTTCAATACAGGATATGATGATATGCGCATTGACCTTGCCAAATACTTCAGCCAACTGGGCATCAAGAACCTTGAGTCTGTTCGCGATCTATGGCGTCAACAAGATTTGTCCGTATCAAATACGCAATACTTTATTCCAGGTCATGGTGTAAAATATATCAAGGTTAGATATTAATCAACGCTGATCAGGCTAGTGATGCTAGCCAACAAATAAAACTGCCTGAGAAGATTTTCTAACCAGAAAGAATCTTCTCAGGCAGTTTTTTGGGGAATCATTTGCGACATTTTCCTTTTTACAGGCAGGAAGGTTACCAATGACAGTCATGTACGTTGAATAGAAAAAGGCTCATAAAAACAATTGTAACGAATAAAATTCCTCAATTCCGGTACAGTGCAGCACCGTCTCGATAAGCAAATGTAATCAATGTCATTTCAATTTAAGCCATTCAGTCGCGGTACCTCTTCCATTTAACCTTTATTGCAAATCGATGTTAGTACGCGCCCCGTTCTTCTTCCGAAGGCAAAAAAACTGCTACTATTTTTCCAATTCTTTGATATCGTTCAGAGAAATGGCACCAACAATATTAATAATTGATAACTCTGCCTTCTCCTCGGAGATCAAAACAAACTCGTTCTGCCCCTTTCCTAGAGGTTTAAGATAAATGACCACATGGTCGTCTTCATCTTTTACCGTCATTACCACCTCATATTTATTCTTTACATAATAATCTGTTGCCGTTTTCTTAATGTCAGCAAACAAGGATGGACGTTCGCATTCCAATATTTGAAGTCGGGTCAACTTTGATGCAATACTGCTGATGTTTCTTTTCCCTGTATTCATTTTTGGCATCAACTTAAACATCGCAGGTGAGATAAAGACAGTACTTACTCCCTTTTCATTTTCAAACTTGTGGAATAAATTGTCCTGTCCCAACGCGCGTACGCTGGTCAACAGGATGATAAGGGTTATTACCACCCTTGATAAACGAAATATATGATTAGTCTCTTGTTGCATGATCTACTTGATTAAGTCCTTTGTTGATACAATCTGAAAATTTAACCAATGCTTTTTGTGTAGTGGCATACGCATCCTGTGGATTGTCGATTATCTCTTGCTGTTGTACGTATTGATGCTGATCGGTAGCACTTTTCACAAACCATCCAATGGTAAAAAGCAACAGCAAACTGGCGGCAATACCCGTTATCCAAGCTAATCGTGCCTTTTTAGCCTTTTGCGTCGCTGTTTTGTCAATCTTGTTCCAAGCATCGATCTGTCTTTCAAGACGCCATTCCAGGTCATTGGGTATGATTGTTTCGGCATACAGATTCTTAAAGAAACATTGTTCTTCTGTCCATTGCGGGTCTACGTCCGCACCAAAGAAATAATCTTTCAATTGCTGCTCCTCTTGTTCTGTTGCCTGACATTCGTAAAAACGACCGAGCAGTATCTTTATATCATTTGCATCCATAGTCTGTAATCTCCTTCCATTGTTGTCTTATTTGCTTTCGTGCGCGGCTCAGCAGTACCCGTACGTTGGCAGACGTTAGTCCTGTTTGCTTCACAATCTCTTCGTAATCCATTTCCTCAACATCTTTCAGCGTGATGATTTGCCGTTGCCTTTCAGGCAACTTGTCTATCAGCCCTATCACGATTGCCGAATCTGCTTTCGCTTCCAGCGTTCCGTCCAGGCTACCGTCGTAAGCGTGGTGTACCTGCTCTTCGGCAATATCCGTCGTTCTCGGATTGCTCTTTCGGCACTGGTCGAAATACAAATTTTTCAGTGTGGTGATACAATACGCTTCGACCGAGCCATTGATCAGCAAGGTGTCGCGCTTGATCCATAATTTAAGAAACGTGTCTTGCACAAGATCTTCGGCCTCTTGTTCGTTGCCAGTAAGCCTCCATGCCACCCTATACATTTTCGGGTGGCAGGGCAAAAAACGGATCTTAAATTGGGTTACATCCATCAATTCTATTTGATTCAGCGTGCGACAATCGCCTTTTTACTTGGTATAGTCTGATACCATCTGTTCTAAATCCGACTGGAGGATGCTACCTTTGAGCAGAACAATAGCTGCATCGGTAAGGCTTGCGTTAAGAATTAGAATTTCACGAATACGGTCTTTCTGGGTCTTTGTCAAAATCAGCACTTTCTCGCCATCATCATTTACCTTCACCATTTCCTCATAACCTTTCAAGTTCAGCTTGTTGATATCTTCCAACAGCTCTTTCTTGACCGATTCGTCACAGTCACCCAAATCGAGCACCTTGACAGAATCGATTGATTTGGTCAGCGTTTTCACATTTTTATCCTCAGTATTCACATGCTTGGCAATGCCCATCATCATTTTTGGAACATGCACATATTCGACCTTCGGGCGGTCTTTATAGGCGTTAAACAGGTCATCTGCACTATTCTGGGCCTTTCCTGCAATGGCCATAACCACCAAGACGGCAAGTAAAAATATCTTTTTCATCATTGAATGTTTTTAATGTTTTTTTTCTGATTTGAAGCGCTCCTATCTCTCAGACGGCATTTTTGTCATTGTGTTACAAAAATACATTCATTTTTCCCGTAAAACAATCTTTTACGGTTTGAGTTGTTGGCATTTGGAACTTTTCTGGAGAAACTACAGAACGAACGCCAATACTCTTTATAGACATCATGTCTTTTCAAAGATGGCAACATTTCAGAGCCTTTGAACAAAATACGGCATATTGCCGGGCAAAGGCATGGTGATTGCATTGCAAAGTCATGCAAATCGATTGACAATACCATTGGGTTTGAAAATCAGCCAGTTATCGTTCCAAAAATCAAAAAAATTAATCTCTTCCTGTTTTCTCATTTCACCATTTCTAATTACCTTTGCGGCATGGATACGATACGTAATATTTTTTTGGTGGCATTGGGTGGCGCATTAGGATCGGTAGCACGGTTCTTGCTCTCAAAAAGTATGCAAGAGTCGCTGACGTCGAACTTTCCTTTTGCAACATTCACGGTCAATGTGCTTGGGTGTCTGCTCATTGGAATTCTGTATGGGCTGTTCGACCGCAATCTTTTGATTGGAAGGAATCTCAGCCTATTGCTGATTACTGGCTTCTGTGGCGGATTCACCACCTTTTCTACCTTTTCGAACGAAAGCTTGTCGCTCTTTCGGCAGGGCGAGATGTTCCATGCCTTGTTATATGTTGGTAGCAGTGTGCCGTTGGGCCTGATGGCCGTATATGCAGGCATGTATGTTGTTGAAAAGTTTTAATTGGCTTTTACAGAACTCTTTGCAGCCGGATGGGCTGTGTTTTTGGTCATGCTACTGAAAAATGTATTGTGCACATCACATCGTTTCAATAATTTAATTTATCTTTGCAGATGAGATGTTGCACGCCAGCAAACTAGAAATTAATTTTCGTTGTGCTCGTTTGCAGTCGCTTCTCACTTGACAGCTTCTACCATTGACCTTGCAAAAATAGTTTGTAGGGGCACTTGGTTGAGACCATTTTATTTTTGATAAAAGAACAATCCTAAGATATGAAAAAGACCTTTCAAACTATTTTTACGTCGACAGTTATCTTGTTGGGCGTTTTCTGTACATGGTCATGCACAGAGAAAAAATTCAAGGTAGATGGCACCATTGCCAACGCCAAAGACTCAATCTTGTATTTTGAAAACGTAGGACTAAACGGTCCGAAGGTCCTTGACTCTGTTAAACTTGACGACAAGGGTAAATTTGCATTCAGTGAGAAAGCTACAAAGGCACCCGAGTTCTATCGCTTGCGTATTGCCGGACAAATCATTAACGTGTCGATCGACTCTACCGAGACCGTGAACGTCAATGCCGCCTATCCAACAATGTCGTCCATGTACGAGATAACAGGATCTGAGAACTGTTCTAAAATCAAGGAACTGACATTGATGCAGATGAATCTGCAACAGCAAATACAAGCCATTTCCTCCAATCCCAATATCAAGATGGAGACCGCAAACGACAGTTTGGGAAAGATTTTGTCTGCCTATAAGTACAACGTGAAGATGAATTACATCTTCAAAGAGCCCATGAAAGCGTATGCGTATTTCGCGCTTTTCCAAACTATCAATGTAGGAAATGGGTCGTTACTGATCTTCAATCCTCGGACGAGTGCCGATGATGTGAAGGTTTTTGCCGCCGTAGCTACCAGTTGGGATACCTATTATCCAAAGGCAGAGCGTGGCCTCAACCTGCACAATATTGCCATCGAGGGTATGAAGAACGTTCGTATCATTGAACACAATCAGCAAAGGATGCTGGAGGCCAGCCGTATCCATACTTCAGGAATCATTGATATTGCCCTGCCAGACAACCAAGGGGCCATCCGCAAACTGAGCGATTTGAAAGGTAAGGTTGTCATGCTCGACTTCCATGTATTTGCAACGAAAGAATCAACACAACGCATTATGATGATGCGCGAATTATATAACAAGTATCAAGCGCAGGGATTTGAGATTTATCAAGTATCCCTCGACCCAGACGAGCACTTCTGGAAGACTACTACAGAAGCCCTGCCATGGGTGAATGTTCATGCAGATCCAAATACCAACCCACAGGTGATGACAGATTATAACGTTCAGAATATCCCGACATACTTCCTTATTGATAAAAACAATGTATTGCAGAAGAGGGATGTACAGATAAAAGATTTGGATGCAGAAATAAAGTCTCTGCTGTAAAAAGACGCAAATAGGATTGTTTAGCCACGCTACTGACAATCCTATTTTTCTTTTATAAAGACCTTAACAGCGCTTATTTTATTCGTAGTGTACCTGAAGGAACCAAGCTGGTTGTCTCTCAGCCAACTGCATGGGATTGAACACCAATAAGCTGGTAGCAAGAATAAAGACACATTCCAAATGTTCAGGAATGTGTCCAATCATCATTTTAATATAAAGATTCAGCAAGACGGGTTGTGCAACTTGAATGATATGTCTTGCCTTTAACAGTGCTCTCTTCTCAATGCTTGAAGTTTTGAGCAATGATGGCTTTGGTCAATTCCAACCCTTTTACCGGATATCCTGCCGAAACATCCACACCTGTATAGTCCATCATCACTAATCCTGAGAATCTTCGCTTCGAATTCGCTTTGATATAGTCTAACACCGCTTGGTTTGTTGCCACGGCATTCTTACGATATCCATCGGCTGTGGCAAAAGATTTACCTTCAACCATCGCCGTTTCTGCAAAGCCAGATGTATGATTAATGACCCAAACAGGTTTCTTTAAAATCGTATGGACTTTGTAAGCCGTCGCGAGCATTCGCTTGATGCCAGCGCATTTGATGGCTATAGTACCCGGGGCACTCATATCATAATAGTCTTGTACGTACAATTGTCCATCCTTTTTCGGTCCGAAGATGTGTGCTTTCCTTTGTAAATCAATATCATCGCTGAACGTCCACGACCGCACAAATCCTCCTACAGGAACGGTATCGTATTCATCTCTGGCCAACAACAATATCTTTCCTCTTAGCTCGCCCACCGTCAAATCGGGCCTAAAGTCGGCAAACAGTCCTTTGAATTCTGCAGAATGCAAAAGCTCTTTCACCAATGAACTCCACGCTGCATTTGTTTCACCCTTATGCTCGTTCTGCATAATGATAATGGCAAATTCAGTAGGATTGGCTGCCAAAGAATCGCGAAGAATTGTAAATGCTTGCGCTAAGCTTAAGCGCGTGGGGAAAATTCCATGGAAAATACGCAGATAAGCCTTCCCATCAGCTTGTTGATCAACAGCCGGGCGAAAGTCAAACGCTCTGACACCTAGATGAAACTGTTCTGAAAGACTGATGCTCTGTGTTCGCGCATACTTGTCTCCTGCAGTTTGATAGGGCTCTGGAAAGCCATCACCAGTGCAGGCATCGTGCGTGCCTGGTATGGACAGCTGCCAGATATATCGCTGGTTATCAATACGCGCAAGCCAAGGATTCGCTTGAGCGTACATTGCAATAAAAAGAGTGGCAACGATAAACAAACCTCTCTTTCGAGGGATGAAAGTCCTGATGAATGACATACCATTTGAATTAAAAGAGGCCATTTATCTAGAAACTGCGAAGCCAGGACTGTAGTTCCAGACGCATTTCGGCATGATAACGGAACGAACTCCTGAAGCCATATCCGTGCCCACCTGAAGGATAGACATGCAATGAAGCCGGAATATTATGACGGAAAAGTTCAAAATAGTAATTGACTCCATTTGACGGAGACACCACATCGTCGTCATCCGACAATACAATAAATGCTCTTGGGGTAACGCGCGTTACCTGCATATCGTTGCTATACTGGCGCTCGATGCTCTTTCCGGGATTCTTGCCCAAGAGATTGTCGTGTGACCCTTTGTGGGTGAAATCCGGCATCATGGTAATAACCGGATAGAACAGAATTTGAAAGTCTGGATGGGCATCTTTAGTACTCTTGGTTGCGATGGTTGATGCGAGGTGACCTCCTGCCGAAAATCCCATGATACCAACATCATGGCCATTGATGTTCCATGCTTTTGCATTCTGACGAACCAGCACCATCGCTTGTTCAGCATCACTAATAGGCGCCTCTTTCACTCCATGGGGCATGCGGTATTTCAGCACGATGGCAGCGATACCCATATCATTGAAGAAAGGTGCCCAGTCGTTACCCTCGTGATCAATTGCCAAACCACCATAAGCGCCACCAGGACAGATAACAACAGCTCTGCCAGTAGCAAGTTTGGCATCGGGCAAAAAGATGCGAACTTTGGCCGTATCGTTTGGAAAACCTGTTGGGTTTGGAACACTTCCACTCCAAAGATTTACATCAAAAACACGCTGCCCTGCCATATTCATGGCAAACGCTAGCAAGCCAAAACTTAATAAAACTTTTCTTATTTTCATGTGATCATTTTTAGATACTTGAGGAAGACTATACCCATTGTACCCTGTAACGGCTAACAATGATGGCATCAGTTGGAAATTAGTAGCGTAAAACTGGCTCTATACGCATGACAGCAAAACCTGTCACTGGTCAGTAAAAGCACTACTATTGGTTACAAATTATCGTATACAAAGATAGCGTATATTACACTTTTATCCAAAATTATTCACATTTTTCAACGAAATCTATCAGCTCATTTAGGTTTTACATACAATACAGTCGTAAAAAGATTTGGACAGCCTGTTTCAGATGTATTGACAAATCTGAAGAGAAGGTCAGATAAAATTCGAGACATAAATGGTCTATTCGAAGTGAAACGTACAGAATTTGGATGAGAAGATGTCCATGGTTTGGGGATCTTTGCTGCCAAAAAAAGATTTTTCCTTCGGTCCGCAGGCATCAAAGTGTAGATTTTTGTGTATGTTTGCAAAACGAAAAAAGAAAATCAGGAGTATGTCCAATATCAAAATTCTGCAAGGTACCTTTCAAGACAAATTACAACTGAAGATTGCACCCGCCATCAAAGCCGGCTTTCCGAGTCCGGCAGAGAATTATCTGCAGGACAGTCTGGATTTTAACCGTGATCTGATCAAGCATCCTGAAGCCACCTTCTACGGTCGCGTTTCGGGCGATTCGATGATGGATGCGGGGATCAACGACGGAGACATCGCCGTGATTGACCGTGCAGTAGAGGCCGTTAACCATGATATCATCGTGGCATATATCAACGAAGAATTTACGATCAAATTTCTAGATACCACCCACAAAGACGAGGGATACATTGAGCTGATGCCCGCCAACAAGCATTTCAAACCTATCAGGGTAGATGCTTTGGATGAGTTTGAAATATGGGGTGTGGTGGTATGGACCATCAAAAATTGGAAACGATAAATGTATTTTGCGCTTTGCGATTGCGATAATTGCTATGTCAGTTGCGAACGGGTGTTCCGGCCTGACCTAAAGCATAAACCTGTTGTTGTGTTGAGCAATAACGACGGATGTGTCGTGGCGCGTAGCAAGGAGGCAAAGCAATTGGGCATCAAGGGCGGAATACCCTATTACCAATTAAAAGAACAGTTTCCGAATGAAGATATTGCCGTTTTTTCAAGCAATTATGAATTGTATGGTGAACTGACTGCCCGCGTAATGACCGTCATTCAAAAATCTGCTCCTCAGATGTTTCGTTACTCTATAGACGAAGCTTTCTGCATATTGCCGGACATGTCTTATGACGAAATGAAAGAATGGGGAGATTGTTTACAGAAAAAAGTATTGAAATATACTGGTATGCCGATCAGCATCGGCATTGCACAAACAAAGACCTTAGCGAAGGTAGCCAGCTACTTTGCCAAAAAATATACCGGCTATAACCATTGTTGTGTCATCGATACGGAAGAGAAACGCATCAAATCATTGCAGCTCTACCCCATTAATGAGGTATGGGGTATCGGCCGAAAGCATACGAGCCGTCTCACCAATTTAGGCATTCAGACTGCTTATGATTTTGCATCGCATTCCAAGGATTGGGTTCACAACATCTTCAATATCATTGGAACCCGCACTTGGATGGAACTCAATGGGGAGAATTGCATTCCGAATGAAAAAATTGTTCCCAAGAAAAGCATTTGTGTCAGTCGAAGTTTTACGGGGCATGTTACCGATTTTGAAATACTGAGAACACACGTATCCAACTATGCTGCACGCTGTGCTGAAAAACTAAGAAAGCAGCATTCCATCGCTTCTATCGTCACTGTATTTGTCAACACCAACCGATTCAGGGAGGATTTGCCCCAATACTGGAACAGTAGTGAATTCACCTTGCTAACCCCATCCAATGCCACACAAGAAATTGTGCAGGCTGCCACAAAGTGTCTGCAATCTATCTTTGTAAAAGGATACCATTATAAAAAAGCTGGTGTGGTTGTAATGGGCATCATGGCCGACAATGCTATTCAGACAAATTTCCTTGATTATGACAGGAACCGGTTTGAAAAGCAAGTCAAACTGGACGAAATTGTAGATCTGCTCAACCGTATCAACGGAACAGAAACAGTAACTTTGGTTTCACAACAATATAACCAAAAAGCCAAAAACGGCAAGACCATTGTCTTTGCGGATGCCATTCAACACCAATTCAAAAGTAAGAATCCGACAACACGCTGGAATGACATTGTAACATTAACCGGCCATCCCTTATAAAAATGCAAAACAAATAAATCTTATCAAATGGAAAAAACAACAATTAATGTGGGTTTTATTCTTTTATTAGTTATTATTTATTTATCTTTGCGTGATTTTTGGTTACAAAGGCAGACTGCCTAAACAATTCATAATATTGTCGATAGACAAGTTGTCTTGATTTTTTGTTTGCTTTGAAGTTGCTGAATGTTAAGATTTTTTGATGTTAGACAAGACAATAAAGTTTTTTATTTTTTTTAGATGAACGTAATTACGAAAACAGTTCAATTGCCTGATGGCAGAACCATCAGCATTGAAACCGGGAAAGTTGCAAAACAGGCCGATGGTGCTGCGGTTCTCCGCATGGGCAACACAGTGCTTCTCGCAACAGTTTGTGCAGCAAAGGATGCAGTTCCTGGAACAGATTTTATGCCTTTGCAAGTTGATTATCGCGAGCAGTACAGTGCTGCAGGGCGTTACCCTGGTGGGTTCACCAAACGTGAAGGCAAAGCAAGTGACAATGAGATTTTGACATCTCGCATCGTGGACCGTGTACTTCGTCCACTTTTCCCCTCAAACTATCACGCAGAAGTTTATGTCCAAGTGATGCTCCTATCAGCCGACGGCGTTGATCAGCCTGATGCGCTGGCAGGTTTTGCCGCATCTGCAGCTTTGGCATGTTCAGATATCCCATTTGACAGTTACATCTCTGAGGTACGTGTTGCACGTATCAACGGAGAATATGTTGTTGACCCAACCTTCCAACAGATGAAAGAAGCTGATATGGATATCATGGTTGGAGCTACAACAGACAACATCATGATGGTTGAAGGCGAAATGAAAGAGGTAAGCGAACAAGATTTGCTAAACGCATTGAAAGTGGCTGCCGATACCATTAAACCAATGTGCGCACTGCAAGACGAGCTTTCCAAGGAATTGGGCAAGGATGTTAAGCGCGAGTACAACCATGAGGTAAATGATGAAGACTTGCGTAAACAAATACACGAAGCTTTGTATCAGCCTGCTTATGATATCAATAAACAAGCTCTGCCAAAGCAAGACCGTCACGACTCATTCGACAAGATTTTAGCAGATTTCCTGGAGAAATACGATACAGAGCATGCTGATTTGACAGCTGAAGAGCTTGAAGAAAAGCACGCTGAGGCAACACGCTACTATGATGACGTGCTGCGTGACGCTATGCGCCGTTGTATCCTTGACGAAGGAATTCGTCTTGATGGTCGTAAGACTGATGAGATTCGCCCAATCTGGTGTGAAGTAAGTCCATTGCCAATGCCACACGGAAGTTCTATCTTCACCCGTGGCGAGACACAATCACTTTCTACTTGTACGCTTGGAACCAAGTTGGATGAGAAAATGGTTGACGATGTTCTTGACAAGAGCTATCAACGTTTCTTGCTACATTACAACTTCCCACCGTTTTCAACCGGTGAAGCAAAAGCTCAGCGCGGTGTAGGTCGTCGTGAAATTGGCCATGGCCATTTGGCATGGCGTGGAATAAAGGATCAGATTCCTGAAGACTTCCCTTATACAGTACGTCTGGTAAGCCAGATTTTGGAGAGCAACGGTTCTTCATCCATGGCCACCGTTTGTGCAGGAACATTAGCATTGATGGATGCAGGTGTACCAATGAAGAACCCCGTTAGCGGTATCGCAATGGGATTGATCAAGAACCCTGGTGAAGACAAATTTGCTATTTTGAGTGATATCTTGGGTGATGAAGATCACCTTGGAGATATGGATTTCAAGACAACAGGTACAGTCAATGGCCTTACCGCTACTCAGATGGATATCAAGTGTGATGGTTTAAGTTTTGATATCTTAGAAAAAGCCTTGCTTCAAGCTAAAGCAGGACGCGAATACATCCTAAGCAAAATGATGGAAACAATTTCTGAACCTCGTGGCGAAATGAAACCACAAGTACCTCGTATTGAGGCATTTGAAATTCCAAAAGAATTTATCGGTGCTATTATTGGACCAGGTGGAAAGATTATACAGCAGATGCAAGAGGAAACCGGAGCTACAATTACAATTGACGAGTCTGATGGTGTTGGTAAAATCCAAGTTAGTGCTCCTAACAAAGACGCTATCGATGCTGCCATTGGCAAAATCAAGTCAATTGTTGCAGTGCCTGAAGTTGGAGAAGTTTATGAAGGAACCGTACGTTCTATCATGCCTTATGGCTGCTTTGTTGAAATCCTACCAGGTAAAGACGGTTTGCTTCATATCTCTGAAATCGACTGGAAACGCCTAGAAGCAGTAGAAGATGCGGGTATCAAGGAAGGTGACAAGATTAAGGTTAAACTGATGGAGATTGACCCGAAGACTGGAAAATACAAACTATCTCGCAAGGTACTTTTAGAGAAGCCAGAAGGATATGTTGAACGTGAACGCCGTCCTCATCGTGACAATAACGGTGGCTATCGTAATGACCGCAATGAAAGAGGTGACCGCAGAAACGACTTTGGCGACCGTCGCCCACGTCGTGATAACGACTATAGTCGCGATCGCCATGATGATCGTGGTGAACGTTCACAAAACCGTTACGAGCATCGCAATAATAATGAGGACAATCATCGTGATTATTCTAAAGGTTATACAGATATTCCTGAAGACAACAATGATTTTTAGTCAATGAAATACTCTTCACAAAGAGTATTCATGGCAAATTAATACAAAATCCCTGCAACAATATCAATATAGAGTTGCAGGGATTTTTCGTTACTGAAGGAACTGAATGATATGAGTTCGCAGCAATTTACATTCGAAAATATGAGTATATGCCTAAAAAGAAAATGAACAAATGAAATACCTTTCTCATTAGGTCACTCAATGTAGCAAGCTATTTGATTCTTTCCGCATTAAGAAAAACTTCAAATCGATCATGATAACCATTAAAAACATTGATGTCTACATCGCCTCGAATGCCTTGTATTCGACCATCTGGACTTAGTTGCCAATAAATCAAATGCACATCGGGCTTGTAGTCTCCGTATCGAGCTATCCAAATATTGTAGCGACTGCGTAAGTCAGCTGCGTCCGGAAGATACTTATTGACAAATGCCTGATTAATATACAGTATAGGACGAACGCCAATGCGATGTTCAACAATATGCATCCACGTTCGAACTTCGCGAAACATAACTTCTGTTCCACCCATTTTCTTTATCTGACTGGGTAAAGGCTCCAAATCAAGTACAGGGGGAAAATCTCCTTTTTGGAAAAAAGTGTTGCGCAAAAAGAATTCTGCTTGAACCTTACCACTAGAATTAATAGAAAAAAAGTGATATGAACCACAATGAATTCTATTCTTCTTGGCATTGCGATAGTCGCTTTTATAATATTTATTTCGGATTGTTGTGCCTTCGGTTGATTTGATGTAACAAAACGAAACGGGATAATTGACTTCGCCTTGAATTATTTTTTTGCTGATGCTACCGAGATGGGTGATCCGTATCTGACGCCAATTAATAGGATAATGCTTTTTACCTATATCATGTTGGAAACGAGATATATCAATGCCATAAATACGTTGATTGGTGTATACCATCCGTTCGCCGAGATAATGATTCTCTTTCCATTCGCCCAGTCTTAACTTTCGTTCCGTTGAAGCGAAACCGAATCCATCACGTTTGTCGGCATGCCAAAAGCCTTCATAATGGTTATTAGCATTCAATGAATCGTAAGTGCCTACCCCACTAGCTTGATTATGTCGGTTGAACTGTCCTACATAGGTACCCAACGAGTCGGTTCGGGTTCCGCTAACGAGCGTATCTGCATGCCATTTTCCAACAATTCGTCGTCCTAAGGAGTCATAACACACACCGTTTCCATATCTTTTTCCCTGCCGCCACATACCAGCATACACCACACTGTCATTTAAAGACAATTCTCCGTATCCGTTGTATTGCCCGTTAAGCATTTGACCTTGGTAGGAATAAGCCCCATTGTGAACCATCACCTGATCGTCATGTTCAATTTTATTGCATGAACTGACTGTTAACAGCAGGATGATAAAGCCTAAAAAACGGCCTATTTCCCGATTAGAAAGAAAAAACAAGTGACTCATTCCTTATCATCTATCTTAAATAAGTCGCCCAATATTGTTCGGCTTACCACTTCACTCCCAAGTGTAATCCCAATAAATCTCCCTCGTTGAGAATAGATTGGCGTACCATCACTGCCAAGAACCGGTGGCAATGAATGCATACTATTTTGAAGTTTTACAGGCAAAATGGATGGAGTTGCAGATGGTGAAGCAAACTCAACCACACCCAATCCGCCATAACCCACAGCCAGTGCATCACCTTTCTTAGCACTACTCCATGGCATCATCGATTGAGGTGAAACATCTTTGGGTGTCTTCTTGTCGTGCACTTGCAAAAGTATCAGTAGCTTGTCCTTTCCACTTTCTACAACATCACGCGTGTTTATGACACGACATGCTATTTGCACCGTGTTGTTTTTATTGTACCTCACGTGAGCAACATAGGTCGAACGATGCACGATACGTATGTCTTTTGCTTGACAAATGTTGTCTAACACTTCCCCAAGAGATTGGCAATACGCCAATTTTTGACGTTGTTTTACGGTATAATCAGCCACTTTGTTATATCCTTCATCTTGCACCTGATGCACATGCAAATAATAATCAAGTTCCTTGAGTTGGCTTGTTATTTGATTTACACGCCGTTGGTTAAGGTCGTTTTCGTGCATCATAAGCAACTTTCCGTTCATCTTGTCCATCATCTTATTCGAGATACCAGTTGTCACCAATCTGCCCTTACATGATGGAATCCACGAATGTCGATTTAACCAAACCCCTGTTGTAAAAGTAGTTTGTTTTGATGAGTCCCATTTCAATGAAGGATGGTGCAAAACAGAATCGGGGCCAACGTCGCTAAAGCACATTTTGACCATCCCGTCGGTTTGTACTTCGTACCACGATTGACATTCAACGATTGCGGTTGACTGCAACATTTGTCTATCAGATGCAGGCCACACTTTCCAAACAAACAAAGCAACCATCGCCAAAACAATAGCAGATAAGACTATAAGCCATTGATTTGGAATCCTGATTGACCGCAGCTTTATACTTTTCATATCGTGCAAAGTTATCTGAAATAGTAGACAAGTCAAAGTATTATGGATATTTTTTTGAGAGACTAATAGCCAGAACTGATTGTTTTGAAAAAGATCAATACTGCATATTGCCAGCTTTGTAACATTATTTTAATATCATGGTTTTATTTTTGTAATAACGTTAGAGTAATTTTGCGCGCAAATCAAACGGAAATAAAGTGATAGAAGTGTTTCTCCAGATAATTAAAATTGTTGAATTCGGTATATGAAAAGATTGAAAGTAGCATTTATTGCAATTGCAATAGGATGGATAATGGTTTCTTGTGGAGATGACACAACCATCAGTGGAGCCGGTGCAACGTTTCCTGCTCCCTTTTATACGGAGGTTGCCAAACAATATGGAATTGCTACAGGGGAGCGTGTGAGCTACGGCGGTGTTGGTAGTGGCGCAGGACAACGAAATTTAGCCCAACAAACTGTTGATTTTGGTGGTACAGATGAGTTTCTGAAAGATGAGAAAATTGCAAAGATGATGCCTGCACCAATCCTTCATATCCCAACCTGTATCGGTGGCATCGTGATTGCCTACAACTTGAAAGGTGTGAAAGATCTGAATCTCACATCAGAGATCATCTCAAAGATATATAGAGGTAAAATTACGAAATGGAATGATCCGTTGATTCAAAAAGTGAATCCTGGTGTTCAATTGCCAAGTATCCCAATAATTCCCGTATACAGAACAGATGGTAGTGGAACAACATTCAATTTTTCTAGCTACATGAGTAATACCGATAAGGATTGGGAAAAGGAACTTGGTGCAGCCAAAACGTTGGATATCAAAGTGGGTAATGCTGCAAAAGGCAATCCTGGTGTAGCCGGAGTTATTTCATCAACGTCAGGTGCAATGGGCTATATTGGCTCAGAATACTCACTCGCGCTTAACCTTCCTGCTGCCAAAATTCAAAATGCGGCTGGTAATTTTGTTTCTGCAACCATGGAGAGTATATCATTGTGT
Source organism: uncultured Prevotella sp. (assembly GCA_937874345.1). Lineage (GTDB taxonomy): Bacteria > Bacteroidota > Bacteroidia > Bacteroidales > Bacteroidaceae > Prevotella. Next base: position 408 of record CALNBT010000146.1, on the reverse strand, counting down.
GGCGATATCGAAGATTTCCCTAATGACATCCGTGTCATGATCGCTAATCCTGCTAATCCAAAGGCTTATCCCATCAGTACGATGACATGGCTTATCGTCTATAAAGATCAAGCCTATGGAGGAAGGAGCCTTGCCAAAGCAAAAGCATTACAAAAGTTTCTTTATTATATTATCGGTGACCAAGCTCATGATGCTGCTTATAAGACACACTATTCGCCTTTACCTCTTACTGCGCGTAAAAAGGCAGAAGCAGTCATCTCCAGCATGACTTATCAAGGAAAACTTTTGAAAGATTTATTATAAGTACTTTATGAAAGATAGAATTTTTAATATCCTCCTTTCTTTTGTCGGCTTGCTTTTCATTATCCTAACGGCAGGAATTGTCTTTTCGTTAGCTGTGCAAAGCGC
>CALNBT010000145.1 GCA_937874345.1 uncultured Prevotella sp. | reverse complement strand
TTCATATCGATTGATGGATGTTATGTTATCAGTTGTGTTAAACTTCAGAAAGAGGATGAGAATTGTTTACGCCCTTCAGATATTCAAATCCAAACCGGCACCTCAGGCAATCTTTGCGTTCGCAATACCTCTTCTTGAGCTGAATCAGTGCCTGCGTGTCACCTGCGTTCTGAATCTCCATTCCGCAGTCTTGCCACATCGAAACAATGTGGTTATGCTCTGGTTTCAGTTGTTCTAGAAAATCAAGCGCACGCGCGCACAGATTGTCGGACATGATGTGTCGGCCATAGGCGAACAACAATGGGATGACCGTATTGATGAGCAGTACGTTGAGGCTTTGCTCAGAGAGATGCTTTTCGTTGCGTTTGCTCACCGAGCCAAACAGGTAATGCGTTTCCCAGTACGGTGTAACGGTTGTTCGCAGAATGTCCTTGAGATCACTCAGGGTAGTGCTTTCTACCAGATTTCTCAAGCAAAAGCGTTGTGAATGATATAGGGTGGCCAATTGGACAATGCGAATATAGGGAAAATTTTGCGGTCTAAGACGAAGAAATCTCCACAGTTTTGCATCGATGGGTCGCATCGAAAATTTGTGTGCAAGATACAGATATTCATTTTTCAATCGGTCAAAATAACCTTCTTCGGTCATCTGCTGATGGTATTTTAGGGGAATGACTTCGGGGTTGAGCAATCCAGCCTGTCCCATAAAGATCGCTTCTATTTGAAACAGGTCGTCTCGATGATGGTCTACACTGTGCAAAGGAATTGACAGGGCCCATTGTTCAAAGGCATCACCATTGATTCCAAACCCAAAATTACGGGCCAATGTCACAAAGAGGGCTGTTTCCCAATCACCCTTACATTGCTGAAGCCGTTGCTGGATATCGAGTGTTTTCTGTTCCAGACGCTCACTTTGCAGTGCCGACATCCAGGAATGGATGATAAGACTTGGCAGTGAAGGAATGATCTGATAACATGGTGGATAAGCGTCGATGGTGAGCAACTGCTGGTAATTTTCGCTGACGGTTGATGGGATAAGGAGTTGCAACTGGGGTATTCTTCGACCATCTGCGGTTGTCACATCCATGTCAATGTTCTGGGTTACGTGCAGAATGACGTTGTTATATGCCGTATCGTTCTGGTGCCCATGCAGAAACCAATCGCTAGCCCGATCGTGAATCTCAACATTGCCAACCCAGAGCGTGCCGTCGATTTTGACTTTGGCATTCAGAAAGTCGGGGCCGGCGTTGGTATTGTGCAGTCCGGCATCAATCACTTCTACCGTTTGCAATTGGTCTGTTTTGAGCTGTTTCAATGGAAAGAGCCGATGTTTCCAGCAATACTGTAGCAACTGTTCCATAGTATCAAGAAATGTGTATCTGTTATTTGCAAAGCTACAATTTTTTTTGCTTTCTTCAGCATTTAAGTGTCATTAATTTGACAAACCGTTTGCAAATGTGCTGTTGCTTCGTTGGAAGGGATATTGATTCATAGTTATGTGTATCCAGATTCCGATCATGAAGGTCGGGTTTGACAATATGCCTCATTTTGCGCATCAAACCCATGAAGATTGTTTGACAATTTGCATGAATTTGCCCTTCGATATCAATGATATTGTAAGGCTGATGAAAATCAGTCACTTATCCTTGAAAATAGACTTGTATAAGATAGCCGCTTTATTGATGGCAGACCCCATTGGCAACGAAAAATGACAGATCGTGCCTTGAACGATTATTTAGTAAAATCATCGCATGAACATAAAGGGTGCCCATCATTGTTAAAAGAACATTGGACATTGATGTTTTCATATCAGGCCAACCTGAAACTCGAAGAATGGTCCTTTCACGCCAATAAAACTAAAAACAACGTGCAATATTTTGATTTTCAATCGATTTAAATTATCTTTGTCAGCATTTAAAAAGAAAGTAATATGAAGTTAGCTTTGATTGGATATGGCAAGATGGGCAAAATGATTGAACAGATTGCCAGGGAAAGAGGCCATGAAATTGTGTGTATCATAGATGTTCAAAATCCGGAAGATTTTGACAGTGAAGCGTTTGCTTCTGCTGATGTTGCCATTGAATTCACATCGCCTACTGCTGCCTATTCCAATTATTTGAAAGCCTTCAAGCATCATGTGAAAGTGGTTAGCGGCTCTACAGGTTGGATGAAAGACCATGAAGCTGACGTGAAAAGAATGTGTACCGAAGAAGGACAGACACTGTTTTGGGCATCCAACTTTAGCATCGGGGTGGCTATATTCTCAGCGGTAAACCGTTATTTGGCCAAAATCATGAACGGTTTTCCACAGTACGATGTGAAAATGGAGGAGACTCATCATATCCATAAACTGGATGCCCCATCCGGAACAGCCATCACTTTGGCCGAAGAAGTGATATCCGGAATAGATAGAAAGACCGAATGGGTAAAGGGTGTTCAGTATGCTGCTGACGGAACGGTGAGCGGTACCAATGATGTATTGCCAAACCAGCTTCCCATCGATAGTGTACGCCGCGATGAGGTGCCGGGTATACATACGATATCCTATGATTCGGAAGCAGATAGGATAACCATCACGCACGATGCTCACAGCCGGTTTGGATTTGCGTTGGGAGCAGTACTGGCTGCCGAATACACAAAAGACCATACAGGATTGCTGACAACGAGCGACCTGTTCAAGTTTTAATGAAAACCATTTATTATTTTACCATAAAATAATGTTATTATCATGATTGATAAGCAGAAAGCAAAATTGAATATGAAGAAGCAATGGACCAAATTCATTGTGGTGTTAGCCTTGTATCTCCTTTTCCTCATTTGGGTGAAGAGCTGGTGGGGCCTGTTGGTCGTTCCTTTTATATACGATGTTTACATCTCAAAGAAAATCCGTTGGCAGTGGTGGAAAGATGCTGAGGCACCCATACGTTTCGTCATGAGTTGGGTAGATGCTTTGGTCTTTGCTCTCGTGGCAGTGTACTTCATAAATCTCTTTGTTTTCCAAAATTATGTTATCCCTTCATCATCATTAGAGAAGTCGCTGCTTACCGGCGACTACCTCTTCGTGAGCAAGGTGAGCTACGGTCCTCGCATTCCACAGACGCCATTGACCATGCCTCTTACACAACATACGCTTCCGATAACCAATACGAAGAGTTATTTCGAATTTCCTCATTGGGATTATCGTCGCATCAAAGGTTTTGGAAATGTGAAGTTAAACGATATTGTGGTCTTCAATTATCCGGCAGGCGATACGATTTGCACGGAACTGCAATATCAAACCGAATACTATAACATGGTTTATAGTTTTGGACAACAGATCTTTGAGCAGAACAATGGAAGCCCAATCAATTTGAATTCACTTAACCCTCAGCAGCAGCATGATTACTTTCAGCACATCTATGCATTGGGAAGGGCTTATGTAGACAACAATAAAGGGCAATTTGGAGACATTGACAGTCGTCCAACTGATCGCCGTGAGAACTATGTGAAGCGTTGTGTTGGTCTGCCGGGACAGACACTTCAAATCAAGAATCACATTGTTTATCTGGATGGGAAACCTAACAAGGAACCGGATAATGTGCAATACACTTATTACGTGAAGTTGAAACGGGATATGCCGGATGACTTGATGCAGGAACTAGGTATATCTGTTGAAGACATGACCAGCCTGAACCAAGCGGGCTATATGCCTTTGACCAATAAAGCAGTAAAGGTTCTTTCTAAGCGTAAGGATATCGTTGAAGACATCCGGCTGAACACCAATGCCTTCGAAGGTGATCTCTATCCGTTGAATGCCGTGACGCATTGGACCCGTGATAATTACGGCCCCATCTGGATTCCGGCTAAGGGCAAGACCATTAGTCTGGACATGAACAACATCGCCATCTACGAAAGACCGATACATGTTTATGAAGGCAATGAGTTGGAAGTGAAGAACAACCAGATATTTATCAATGGAAAGTTGGCTAAGAGCTATACTTTCAAACTGGATTATTATTGGATGATGGGCGACAATCGTCACAACTCGGCCGACAGCCGGTACTGGGGATTTGTTCCTGAAGACCATATTGTCGGCAAACCGATATTTATCTGGTGGTCGTCTAACCCCGATAGAAAAGGATTTAACAAGGTTAGATGGAACAGACTATTCAAGATGGTCGACAATATTAAGTAAACGGTTTGTGGGAATCCATCTTTCATAAAGGGATCTGCATCAAAAACGTTGAAAATAAGAGGAAAAGAACCGGCAAACCCATGCGAAGAGGACATCGTTCCTGATGCTGTCAGGCAGTTCCAAGCATGGGTTTACTTTGCTGAACGAAGATATTAAAGCTTAGCGTGCGCAGTTTTTTACACTGGATGCTATCCATTGCAGTCTGCACGGCAATCATGTTGGTTGTGCGTGCGTATGTCGTTACCATTTTCACTGTACCCAATGACACGCTCAAACCAACTTTGCAAAAAGGTGACAGGATAATGGTTTATAAACGTTCGTGTGCAGATTTGAAGGTTGGGAATGTAGTATTATTCGATGAAGCACAACCTTTGCTTGGTAAAGTAATCGCCGTTCCCGGCGACACAATCAATGTTCAAGGAACTATCTATCGCATTCCCGCAATCCGACAAAAGCATTGTCCTTGCTCATATTGCAGTTATTATCTTATTGGTGTCGGTCATAAACAGATGCTGATTCAAAGATGCAACATCGTAGGCAAGGCACATTTTTTATTTAGATGGAAAAGATGAATGGTGTGATGTTATCATCGACCTACTTTGGTCCGATACAATGGTACGAAAAACTCAATCGTGCGGATGTCTGTTTTTTGGAATCCCATGACCATTATATCAAGCAAACCTACCGTAATCGTTGTCGGATAGCTATGACACAAGGGGTACAAACTTTAAGTGTTCCCATTGAACAGTACAACGGATTGAAATGTCCCATGAAAGATATTCGTATCAGTGACCATGGCAATTGGCGTCATGTGCATTGGAATGCTTTACAGTCTGCATATGGCGAAAGTCCTTTTTTCGAATATTATGCCGATGATTTGCTACCCTTTTTTACGAAGAAATGGACTTATTTGTTTGACTTTAATTTGGCTATCACCATAAAAATGTGTGAATTATTGGATATCCAACCAACCATTAAGCAAACAACTTCATACGTATCTGCAGAAAACTTGACCTTGTTAATGCCAAATCTGTTGGACATGAGAGATGCCATCCACCCCAAGCATCCTATGACTGACAAGCAGTTTATGCCGAGAAAATATTATCAGGTTTATCAAGACAAGCATGGTTTCCTGCCCAATTTAAGCATTCTCGACTTATTGATGAATCTCGGAAACGAGGCTGTTCTCTATCTTTAGCCAACTTTTTTGGTTTGATTCTTTTCCTGAAACCATAGAAACTTCCACAGTCTTCAAAAATTGTTAAATACTTATTTCTTTTATTATGATTGACGATTTATCCGTATATTTGACGAAATAAATGTAAATTATAAATAATAATATTATGAAAATGAAACATTTAAAGGTAGCCTCCTTATTCTTGGCAGGCACATTATTGACAACATCGTGTGTGGGTAGTTTTAGTTTGTTCAATAAATTGGCTCATTGGAATATGAGAGCCACGGACAGTAAATTCTTGAATGAAATTATTTTCCTCTTGATTACTCCAGCTTATGGCGTTTGTGCCATGGCAGACTACTTTGTGCTAAATACAATAGAGTTCTGGACAGGCGATAATCCTGTTGCTAATATTGGAAAAACGCGACAGGTGATGGGTCAAGATGGTAAATATTATGCAGTTAAAACGTTGAAGAACGGATATGAGATAACCAAACCCGATGGTGAAATGTTGAGTTTTATCTATGATAAAGCATCTAATTCATGGTCGCAAGTGGTGAATGGTCAGAAAACAGAACTGTTCCGCTTTAATCAAGATGGAACGATTCAAGCCTCAATGCCAAGTGGTGAAAAGATGAATGTTGCACTGAATGAAGGTGGCGTTTATCAAGTTCGGATGGCCGTTAATCAAGGTAATTACTGGGCAATGAGATAATAAACTGATTCAACTCAATCAGCAATAAAGACTGTTTTCGTCGGTATTCTTAATGAGTTAACCCGACCAAAGCAGTCTTTTTTATGTGATCAGTTGTGATTCTGTATTACGGTTTCTGAAACAGTGGATGTCAATTACAAGTAAATAAGTTTTGAGATGCTGTCTTTGCCCATAATTTCCTGAGCTACCTCCTGTAGTTGTAATGGTGTAACCTGGTCTATTTGTTGGAAAAGCTGGATGATATCTTTTTCAGTTCCTTCGTGAAGAAAAGTCTTTCCAAAACTCAAAGCGAAGTTTTCACGATGATCGCACGCAACGCCTATCTGTCCTTTGATCTGTTTTTTGGCAGTTAAAAGCTGGTGTTCAGTCATCGGGTTTTCTATCAATCGATCGAGTTCTTTGCGTATGAGCTTCAGACATTTATTCACATCTTTCTGGTCACATCCGAAGTAAACCGACCATAATCCAGTATCTCCATAACTAACCATCGAACTCTCGACCGTATAAACCAGTCCGTGGTGTTCGCGTAAAGACAGGTTGAGCCGGGCATTCATACCTGGACCGCCAAGAATATTGTTCAGAAGATATAGTACATGTCGCTTGTTTTCATGAATGCTGTAAGCGCGATTGCCAATCATGACATGTGCCTGATGGGTGTTCTTGTTTAGGATAATCTCTGTGGGCTCCGTCTTTTGTTCCCACAATTGACGATGATTCGGTGACAGCAATGGCGTTTGATGGGGTAAATCTGATGTGGCTTTGGTGAGGAGACGTATGATTTTGTCGAACGAAACATTTCCGTCGACAAAGAAAATGGCATTCTCTGGTCTATAAAACTTGTTTGTAAACCATCGTGCATTGGCTGTTCCAAACGATCTGACCCGCTCTGAAGTTCCTAAAATATTATGTCCAATGGGATGCCCTTTGAAGATATTATTCTCAAATTCGTCATAAATCAGTTCGTCAGGAGTATCGTTGTAGCTCTCTATTTCGTCACAGATGACTTCAATTTCCTTCGACAATTCTGCTTGAGGATAGGCGCTGTGAAATACAATATCTGTTAGAATATCGATGGCTTTATCGATATTCTCTTTTAGGATGGCAGCATAATAAACTGTATCTTCCTTGTTGGTAAAGGCGTTAAGGTCGCCACCCACGCTTTCAAGATAGTTGAGAATGTGCCACGATTTTCTGCGTTGCGTACCTTTAAAGGTAGCATGCTCGCAAAAATGTGCCAGCCCTTCGTTTTCTGATTCTTCGTTTCTAGACCCTACATTTATTTCGTATCCGCAGTAAACGACCTCCGATTTCGATGGCCGTTGAATGACACGAAGTCCGTTGCTGAGTGTGAACGTATGATAATTCATAAGATTTTTCATTAAATAATGGAAGTATCGACTCGAAACTTCTTCATTTGACCAGATTATTTCTTGGTCTGTGCAAAGTTACTCAAATTGGATTTACTTAAAATAAAAAGAAGGTTTTATTTTGTATTCAAGGTGAATTGCCGTATATTTGCATGCTAAAAAATCAACATTTATGCGTAAGGTAATTGGAATAGGTGAGACGGTATTTGACATTATTTTCAAAGCGAGCCAACCTATTGGTGCGTTTCCCGGAGGCTCTACATTCAACTGTCTTATTTCTTTAGGCCGATGCGGTCTGGACACAACGATGATCAGTGAAGCCGGTAATGACAGAGTTGGGAAGATGACCATTGATTTTTTGAAGCAAAATGGTGTTCGAACAGATTATGTCAATGTGTTTTCAGAAAGTAAGTCACCAATTTCTCTAGCCTTCCTTGACGAGAAAAATGATGCCGATTATCTTTTTTACAAAGATCATCCACATGATCAACTTGATTTTTCGTTCCCTGATATTCAGCCAGATGATATTGTTATCTTCGGTTCATACTATTCCATCAACCCCGTTATTCGCCCTCAGGTAGCAGGGTTACTTGAACATGCACGTTTGCATGGAGCCATCATTTATTATGATGTCAATTTTAGACCGGTTCACAAGGATGAGGTGATGCGGATAACACCTAATCTTTTGGAAAATTTAGAGTACGCAGATATCGTTCGAGGCAGCATAGAAGACTTTAAAGTTCTCTATAATATGAATGATGCTTACAAGGTTTATCAGTCGGAAATATCGTTCTATTGCAAGAAGTTTGTTTATACTCAAGGGTCTGCCCCCGTAAAGCTCTTTGCAGAAAACGGGTTTCAGAAACAGTATCCAATCGAGAATTCCACCCCTGTCAGCACGATTGGTGCTGGCGATAACTTTAATGCGGGCTTGTTATATGGATTGATTCGATATGGAATAACACGAGATATGCTACAGCAAGGATTGTCGGAAGATCAATGGGACCTTGTGATTGCTTGCGCTCAACGTTTCTCTGCAGAGAGCTGTAAGAGTCTTTTCAACTATGTTTCAACAGAATTTGGTGCCAAAATGAAAGCTGAATTGGCCTAAGATATACGTTTTTCAGAATAATATTTATAGAACCTCAAAATGATAGAACTTCAAAACAATATTTATTATGTAGGCGTCAATGACCGTGTAAAAGCACTTTTCGAAGGGCTTTGGCCATTGCCGTCGGGCGTTACATACAATTCTTACTTGATTAATGACGAGAAAGTGTGCCTTGTCGATACGGTAGAAGTAACGTTTTTCACCCAGTTTATTGAGAATTTGCACCATGTGATTGGCGACCGCCAGATAGATTATCTCGTTATTAACCACATGGAACCAGACCATAGCGGGTCGCTTGCATTGCTGAAAAAATACTACCCTGGTGTAAAGGTTATTGGTAATAAGAAAACATTTGACATGATGGCTGGTTTTTACGGCATCAGAGAGAATGTCATTGAGGTGAAAGAGGGTGACGAAATTGATCTTGGAACACACAAACTGAAGTTTTTCATGACACCGATGGTGCATTGGCCTGAGACGATGATGACGCTTGATTTAACGGATCACGTACTCTTTTCGGGCGATGGATTCGGCAGTTTTGGTGCATTGAACGGTGGATTGGTTGACGAAGAGATTGATACCAGCTGGACTTATCTCGAGATGGTTCGCTATTATAGCAATATTGTTGGTAAATATGGCGTTCCTGTGCAAAATGCTTTGAAGAAGTTGGCCAATCAACAAATAGACTATATCTGTTCAACTCATGGCCCTGTATGGCATGAAAAGGTAGCCGAGGTGATAGCATTGTATGATAAAATGTCTAAATACGAAACCGAAGAGGGCCTTGTTATCTGTTACGGAACCATGTATGGCAATACTGAACGCATGGCAGAAACAATTGCCAGAGCAGCCAGTCAGGCAGGAATCAAGAACATTTGCATGTACAACATCTCGAAAACCCATCACTCGTATATCTTGAGAGATATCTTCCGCTTTAGAGGGTTGATATTGGGTGCACCGACATACAATAATGGTCTCTACCACGAGATGGACGAACTGCTTTCTGAAATTGCCAACCATGATATCAAAAAACATTATTTGGGATGGTTTGGCAGTTATGCCTGGGTCAATAAGGCTGTTCCAACGATTGGCGAATGGAACGAGAAACGCTTGAAAATGGAACAGGTGGGTACACCGGTTTGCATGAAACAGGCTTTGTCTGAAGATACTCGTCGCGAGTGCGAAGCACTGGGTACCGCTATGGCAGAGCGTTTAAAGGCTGACAGAAAATAATAAAATGAAATATCGCTGTAGTGATGGCGTTAAAACAGATCAACGAGCTGTTTTAATACCATTATTTTTTCAAAAGACTCCTTGGGCATATTTCATGATGCAAGACAATGAAATATCAGAACAGTAAATGGTGTTTTCCATGATAAAAGAGTTAAGATAAAAGCACAGAAGGACGTTCTATAAAGGTGAAGGCGACACTTGTTGATGATTGAAAATGTAGAACTTCGTTATTGCTTAAATCATTTGGATCATGATGGTGGTTTTGGTTTCATAGATGTTGAGCTAAACACTGATTTTCAGTTTCTCAGTTCGATTTACGAAGTCAATGATATTGAGGTCCAAAGTCAATGATATTGCCGAACAATTTCGATCATATTGATCGCCAATTGAGATGACTTTGCAAACGACTTTTTGAATGCTGTTTTTTCTTGACGGGAATATCGATTTGTAACCTGTGCGAATGATCTTCCCAAATTGTTTGACAGGGCGCTTTGTGTTTGTCTGTCAAAAGCGCTTGGTGACGGTATATTTATTCATTCAACCAAAACACTAAACAACCTTAAAAAACGCTCTAATAATCACTATTTTGCATAATTAAGCCTTAAAAAGGTGTGCTATTTGAGGAATTCTATTTAAATTTGCAACTTAAATGATTAATAGACGTCAATGAAAATAACGAATTTGTCACTTGTCGCGTCGTGTCTGATGGTGTTTCTCTTTTCTTCTTGTCTTGGAAATTCAGGAGAACTGGTGACATACAATGATACTGCCATTACAAGTTTTTCTATATCAACCTTAAGACAGTTGGTTCACACAAAGGCATCAACTGGTGTAGACAGTACTTACTTGACTGACTTTGGTGCCAGTTCTTATAAATTTTATATTGACCCTCTCCGTAAAGAGATTTATAACCCCGATTCTCTGCCTGTTGGCGTGAATGCGAAGAAGGTGGTTTGTTCGTTAACAGCCAAGAATGGAGGCTCAATAGCGTTGATGAATATTAAAGGAGATTCCATTAATTTATTTAATGCCAGTGACTCAATAGACTTTTCTGTTCCACGAACTTTTGTTGTCTATAGTGAGGCTGGAGCCGATTCGGCACATTACACCATCCGTGTGAATGTGCATAAGGAGGTGGGAACCGATTTTAAATGGTCAAAAATGACGGTCAGCAATGCTAGTTTGGCAGCCCTGACCTCGATGAAGGCTTTTACAATGAATGGCAATATCTTTGTTTTTGGTAACAAAGATCTGCAGGCAAAGATATATAAGGCCTCTCTGATGAGTGGAGCAGACTGGCAGGAAGTTACACCAAACGTACAAATGACTACTGGTTTTTATCAGAATGTCATTGCAAAGAGTGGTGCTCTTTATGCCTATCAAGATGGCGCTTTGTTGAAATCAACAGATGCAAGGACTTGGACCAAAGTCGCTGATGCGTCTCTCCAGAGACTCTTGGGCGCCAGTGATGCCAAGATATATGCAATGGATGTGAATGGATCAATTGTCGTTTCTACAGACAATGGCGTTTCTTGGACCGCTGAAAAATTAGATTCTGATGCAACTTTGCTTCCCCAAAGTGATATAAACTTAACCGTTCAACCATTGATAACCAATCCCGGCACAAATCGATTGTTGTTGATTGGCTCAACAGGTTCGGTGATGTCGATTTGGGGAAAGGTTGAAGAAAATGATGCGTATGCTCAAAACCAGCCATGGCTATATTACACTCCATCGTCTACAAACAAATATCCACTTCCCAATCTAACCAACTTACAGGTGGCTAAATATGGAGACGGACTGGTAGCCATTGGCGGAGCAGGAAAGGGCGCTAGTAGTTCTGTGCCGGCATTTGAACAAATTTACTATAGTTTTGATGGTGGTCTCACCTGGAAAAAAAATGGAACGATAGAATATCCTAGTGGATTTAATTCAAGCCAGACATCGTTTGCCATGACTGTTGATACCGACAATTATCTTTGGATTATTTGCGGGGGAACCGGACAGGTATGGAAAGGGCGGCTCAATAAATTGGGATGGACTACGGTAGAAAAAGTGTTTACTGAATAGTGAAGCGATAAGATTCATGCGAAACGGCTTGTTATCAATATTGTTTCTTTTGACAATGGCTCCAGCGCATGCCCAGGACGATTTGGAATATCGGATGGAAATTGGAGCCGGAGTTGGTCTTGTGTCGTATGAAGGCGATTTCAACGGCAGCATTATCAAGAATATGCAGCCGATGGGAACAATGGTTTGGAGATACGTTCTCAATCCACGAATAGCCATCCGGGCGATGGGAAGTTATGGAAAACTAAAGGGATCGTCCGAAAATGTGCTGACATACTATCCTGATTTACAAGAAACACCATACCGTTTTAATAACACATTAGGTGACCTAAGCTTTACTTTCGAATATAATTTCTGGCCCTATGGAACAGGTAAAGAATACCGGGGAGCGCAAAAATTGACTCCGTTTATCTTCGGAGGAATAGGCGCTACTTATGCTTCAGGCAGTTCCAAAAGCGTTTTTACTGGTAATATTCCACTGGGATTGGGTGTAAAGTACAAACTTGGTGATCGGCTAAATCTTGGCGTTGAGTGGGCTATGCACTTCTCGCTGAGTGATAAATTGGATGGTATGGCCGATCCTTACCTCATACAAAGTAGCGGGGCATTTAAAAATACCGACTGCTATTCAGCTTTTGCTGTCACGCTGACGTATAGTTTTAAGGCCAAATGTCGTACCTGTCACAATGAAGAATCGTTATAGACTGAATAATCAAGCATGAGCAAAGATTTAGATACGAACCAAATCCCAAGACACATTGCCATTATTATGGATGGTAACGGACGTTGGGCAGCCGAGCGTGGAAAAGAAAGAAGCTACGGGCATCAAGCCGGAGTGGACACCGTACGTCGAATAACAAGCGAATGTGCGTCTTTGGGCGTAAAGTTCCTGACACTTTATACCTTTTCAACCGAAAACTGGAAACGTCCTCACGATGAGGTGGCAACGCTCATGGGGCTGGTGTTGACGTCGCTTGAAGACGAAATATTCATGAAGAATAACATCCGCTTCAGAGTCATTGGTAACTTGGATCGCCTCCCAAGCGATGTAAGAACCAAACTTGCTGAAACAGAGAAACGTACTGCTGGTAATCAGAAAATGACGATGGTGGTGGCTCTAAGCTACTCATCACGATGGGAAATAACAAATGCAGTGCATCGAATTGTTGAGGAGGTAAATGCAGGACATCTCAATAAGGCTGATATTAATGAAACATTGATGAGTCAATATATGGAAACCGCCTTTATGCCAGATCCCGATCTTTTAATCAGAACCGGCGGCGAATTGCGTGTTTCTAATTATCTGTTGTGGCAAATAGCCTATACCGAACTTTATTTTTGTGATACTTACTGGCCTGATTTCAGTGAAGAAGATTTACATCTCGCCATTCAAAGCTATCAAAATAGACAAAGACGGTTCGGAAAAACAGAACAACAGATAGAAAGTCAGATAAAGATAGAAAACAATTCAACAAAATGAGCTATATAAATAAAGCGTTGATTGTGATGTCAACTCTTGTTTTCAGTGTAAATATGAACGCGCAAGACAAGATCGTACATCCTGATATTAACTATGCTGGAACGCCAAAATCCTATTCGATTGGAGGCATCAGTGTCACAGGTATCGAAGGATATGAAGATTATGTGTTGTCAGGTATTTCAGGTTTGGCAGTCGGTCAAACCATTACTGTGCCTGGTAACGATGTGACCAATGCCGTGAAGCGATATTGGAAACACGGACTTTTCTCCGATGTTTCCATTTCTGCCGATTCGATCGTTGGCAACAAAATCTATCTGAATATCTATCTTCAGACTTTACCGCGAGTGTCCGAAATCAACTACATTGGCTTAAAAAAGTCTGAAAAAGAAGACATGGAATCCAAGTTAGGATTGCTTAAGGGAGGCCAGATTACACCGAATAGCATCAGTAGAGCAAAGATTTTGGCTAAGAAATACTTTGATGACAAAGGCTTCAAGAATGCGGATGTCGAAATCAGACAGCGTGTTGATGTGGCTAATAAAAATAGTGTTATCTTAGATGTGTCCGTCGACAAGAAGGAAAAAATGAAGGTCGGTCAAATCATTATTGAAGGTAATAAGGCATTGAGTGACGGGCAAATCAAGGGCGGACTCTTCAAAAAAGGCGCATTTAAGAAGATACACGAGGCCGGAAAGCTGTCGACATTCCTAAAAGCAAAGAAGTTTACTCCTGAGAGATGGAAGGAAGACCAAAAGAATCTCATTGCAAAATATAACGAACAAGGATATCGTGATGCGGTGATTTTGAAAGATAGCGTATGGAATCTTGATGCCAAACATGTCAACTTGTATGTGAAGGTTCACGAAGGAACCAAATATTTTATTCGTAATATTGTCTGGGTCGGTAACACCGTATATTCAACTGATTATCTGAGTCAGGTACTTGGCATGCACAAAGGAGATGTCTATAACCAGAAGCTCTTGAACAAACGCCTTACAGAAGATGAGGATGCTGTTGGAAATCTCTATTGGAATAACGGCTATATTTTCTACAATCTTCAACCGACAGAGGTTAATATTGTGGGCGATTCTATCGACTTGGAAATGCGAATAACTGAAAATCAGCAAGCCAGGTTGAATCATGTGCGTATCAATGGCAATGATCGTCTGTACGAAAATGTAATCAGACGAGAATTGAAGACGAAGCCGGGTGACCTCTTTTCTAAAGAAGCTTTGATGCGTTCTGCACGTGATTTGGCATCCATGGGTCACTTTAATCCAGAAAAAGTGAACCCCGATGTTAAGCCAGATCCAGAAAACGGATCGGTGGACATCAACTGGGACTTGGAGCAGAAGAGCAATGACCAAATAGAGTTCTCTTTAGGTTGGGGACAGAGTGGTTTGATAGGTCGTGTTGGTTTGAAGTTGAACAACTTCTCCATCCGTAATCTTTTCAGAAAGAACAGCGAGCACCGTGGCATCATGCCGATTGGAGATGGTGAAGTGATGTCGTTGGGTGTACAGACAAACGGAAGCTATTACCAGTCGTACAATGTGAACTATTCAACCAATTGGTTTGGAGGAAAACGACCGAATCAGTTCTCTGTTGGCGCATTTTATTCTAAATCCACCGACGTTTCGAGCAACTATTACAATAGTTCTTACATGACCAATTACTATAATTATATGTATGGATATGGAAATTATGCCTACAATAATTATGAAAATTATTATGATCCGGATACATACATTAAGCTTTTTGGTGCCAATCTTGGTTGGGGAAAACGCTTAAGATGGCCGGATGACTATTTTACCTTGTCCGTTCAGCTGTCATATACACGATATATGTTGAAGAACTGGAGATACTTCTTGCTGAGTACAGGTAATGCGAACAACTTGAACTTAGGTTTTTCAATCAACAGAACTTCAACCGACAACCAGTTGTTCCCAAGACATGGTTCCGAATTTACCGCCTCTGTAACAGTAACACCACCATGGTCCAAATGGGATAAGCTGAATTATTCGACCTTGGCTACGAATTCTCAATCCGCAACTTATTTGGAAGAACAGCAGCAAAAATACAAGTGGATAGAATACCATAAATGGAAATTCAAGGCAAAGACGTATACAGCCTTGTCAGGAGGGCAGAAATGTTTTGTGTTGATGACTCGTGTAGAAGTTGGATTGTTGGGCAGCTACAACAAGAACAAAAAGTCTCCATTTGAGACATATTATGTCGGTGGTGACGGTATGAGTGGCTATTCGACCGGTTATGCAGAAGAAACCATTGGACTTCGTGGTTATGAAAACGGATCATTAACACCTTATGGATATGAAGGTTACGCTTACGATCGTTTCTCAATGGAGCTTCGTTATCCGTTCCTTTTGGGCAATACTACGATTTATGGACTTGGATTCCTCGAAGCAGGTAATGCATGGAATGATACAAGGGACTTCAATCCGTTTGACATGAAACGCAGTGCTGGTGTGGGTGTCCGTATCTTCCTGCCAATGGTTGGATTGATGGGTATCGACTGGGCATACGGTTTTGATTCTGTATTTGGAAAGAAAGGTGGCAGTCAATTCCACTTTATCTTGGGACAAGAGTTTTAATTTCACTTAAAATGGTTGCATTTTGCGTTAATTAATCTGTGGCTCATTAACTGTTGATAGGATTGAAACGTCAATATAATTGATACAGGAAATAGCTCAAAATTGGATAGGACATGAAGAAATTTTTATTATTAAGTTTGATGTTCATCGGAACATTGACGGCGAGTGCACAAAAGTTTGCTCTTGTTGATATGGAGTATATCTTGAAGAATATTCCGGCTTATGAACGCGCAAACGAGCAATTGAACCAAGTAAGCAAGAAATGGCAGGCAGAAGTTGAAGCGTTGAATACAGAAGCGTCAACGATGTATAAGAATTATCAGAATGAGATCGTTTTTCTATCTCAAGAACAAAAGAAAGCCCGTCAGGAACAAATCATGCAGAAAGAAAAGGATGCCAGCGAACTGAAGCGAACCTATTTCGGTCCAGAAGGTGAGTTGTTCAAAAAAAGACAAAGCTTGATGACACCTATTCAAGACGAGGTTTACAATGCGGTAAAGGAGATTTCTGACTTGCGTGGCTACTCTTTGGTGGTAGACCGTGCATCCAATTCGGGTATTATCTTCGGCTCTCCAAAGATAGACATCAGCAACGAGGTGTTGCAAAAAATGGGATATGCGAAATAATTATTAATATAATAAATGAACAAAGAAATGAAAAAGTTTTTTTTAATGTTGATGCTGTTGGCTCCAATGACGCTGTTTGCACAGAAGTTTGGTCACATTAATTCTCAGCAAGTGATGAACGATATGCCAGAGTTTGTAAAAGCTCGTGGTGAAGTTGAGGCTACAGCTAAGCAGTACGAAAATGATTTGAAGGCAATGCAGGATGAGTTGCAACGTAAGGCAGCAGAGTATGACAAGACTAAATCAACCATGAATGCTACCAAGCAAAAGGAAACTGAGGATGCATTGATGCAGTTGAACGAGAAGATTCGTACAGCTTACAATGACAATACCCAGGCTTTACAAAAAGCGCAACAAGATAAGATGCAGCCTATCACAACCAAGTTGGTCAATGCCATTCAGGCTGTAGGTAAAGCTGGTAATTATGTTTACATCATGGACGTGGCTTCAGGCATTCCATATATCAGCGAAACACTCAGCGAAGACGTTACCGCAAAGGTAAAAGCAGAACTGAGCAAGACCAAATAAAGGCCTCAATTTATTTGCCCTCTCCATGTTCTATCGTGTGTGAATCATGGAGGGCTGGATTGATGGTAGCAAGAACGTTTGATTTTTGCTTGTATTATGGAGCTGGCGGACATTAGTTTTATTGCTTTTGAGCAAACTATTGTCTGTTAGCTTCTTACTTCTTGACAGAATGGCTTCGAAAGGCCTTCCTTGACTCCATGAATAATGAAAACTAATATGAAAAGATGATGAAAAAGCAACTTTTATTTTTGTTCTTGTTGATGATGCCATTCATGGCACATGCGCAACAAGCCGATCCACATTTCTTTGGATATTTCAGTCTGAATACCCTGATAAAGGCTATCCCTGATTATGCTGTAGCGCAAAAGAATTTAGCAGATTTACGTGCACAGTACGATGCTGAGATGAAGCGTTCTGAAGATGAATTCAACAAGAAATATGAAGAATTTCTGGAAGGGCAGCGTGATTTCGCACCCTCTATCTTGCAAAAACGCCAGGCTGATTTGCAGGATATGATGGGAAAGAACATTGAATTCAAAAAGCAGTCTCAGCGTTTGTTGCAACAAGCCGAAAAAGATGCCATGGAGCCCATCAAGAATAAGGTGCTCGCTATTGTCCAACAGTTAGGCAAAGAGCGCTCATACGCATTTATATTGAATGTAGACAATGATGCTGTTCCATACGTTAACCTGAATTATGGTGTCAACTTGAATGATACTGTTTTGGGGATGCTGCAGAATAAGCAACCATGATCCTGTCTTCATTTGCATGATACATTTTTCTTCTTCACCCGGACCTATAGGAGTCTTTGATTCCGGTTATGGCGGTTTGACCATTCTTCAGGCCATTCGCCAGTTGTTACCTGCGTATGATTATATCTATCTTGGCGACAATAACCGGGCACCCTACGGTACGCGTTCGTTTGATGAAGTCTACGAGTTTACGCGTCAGGCCGTTGTCAAGCTATTTGAAATGGGATGCCATTTAATTATTTTGGGATGCAATACGGCATCGGCAAAGGCATTGAGAACAATCCAGCAGCATGATTTACCGGTGCTTGACCCACATCGAAGGGTGTTGGGCGTTATCCGTCCCACAGCCGAAATAATTGGAGAGCTTACCAAAAGCCGGCATGTGGGTTTGTTGGCTACTGAAGGAACAGTACGAAGTGAGAGCTACAAACTTGAGATTCAGAAGTTCTTTCCCGATATCCAACTTTCAGGGTTGGCATGCCCTTTTTGGGTGCCACTGGTAGAATATAATGAGGCAGACAGCCCTGGTGCCGACTATTTTGTAAAGAAGCGCATGGATGCTATCATGGAAATAGATTCCAATATCGATACCATTATCTTGGGTTGCACACACTATCCACTGCTTCTCCCCAAAATTATGAAGTACTGCAAACCGGGTGTGCGCATTGTTTCTCAGGGTGAATATGTGGCAAAAAGTCTCCAATCATATCTTGAGAGGCATCCAGAAATGGATCAGAAATGTACAAAGGGAAGCAGTTGTCAATACTTTACCACTGTAAACGCCGAGCGTTTCGAAAAGTCTGCTCAGGTTTTCTTACACCAAACAATCACCGCCAACCACATTGACTTGGCTTAATCAAGGGGAAACAATGGTTTCCTTTTTTTTATCTTTCTGAGTTCATTTGTACGCCATTTGGCTGCGTTTGCGAAAAACATCAATTTGTTCACCATCTGTCGAACTTTCCCATCGTCTCCAATCTCCATGAAATCGCCTTTCAATACCATGGGAATTGAAACGCAAAGTCAATGCAATTGAGGAGCAAAGTCAATGAGTTTGATTTTGGTTGTTTAGGGAGCGAAATTAAGTTGACAGCATTTTTATGATATCCCATTGACGTTCTACTGCTCACCGGGTCGCTAATCGGTAGCAGAAAGCGAATTCGTCAATAATCGTTTGCTGAAATAGTGAACAGGATACCACACGGCCAGCCAGCCAACCACAATGACAGTAATAAAGATAAACACGATGTCAATGTAGTGAACGCTGACGGGATAGGCGTTTACAACGAAATTGCCAGAACTATTGCCAAGTGAAACCAATCCAAAAGTTTGCTGGAGCCAGCATAAAAGCAAACCTAACAAAATGCCCAACACAGCTCCGAGGACTGCAATCATGCGGCCTTCAAAGAGAAAAACACGCGTAATCTGCTTATCGTTAGCGCCTAAATTGCGTAACGTCACGACATCATTTTTCTTGTCAATGATCAGCATTGAAAGTGAACCAACGATATTGAAACAGGCAACCACCAAGATAAAGGTCAGGAAGAAATAGGCTATTGTCTTTTCAATCTCCATGATCTTGAACGTATCTACCTGCTGTTCAAATCTATCCAGCACTCGGTACTTGTTGCCAACAATGCCTTGTATTTCTTCTTTTACCGTTTCCGGATTGGCGTCATCCTTGAGTCGTAATTCTAAGGATGATATCTTGCCTTCCAGATCAAATAATCTTCGTGCAAAGTCAATCGAGCAAATGATGTGGTCTTTATCGTATTTTGGTTGGTTAACAGAGAAAACCACGCCAGGAGAGAGCAATGAATCGACCACGAAACCGTCGGTGGGATTCATCATGTCCAACTGACCTGTACGTTTGGGAGCAAATATTTTGAGATATCCGTTCCAGGATGCACCCATGTTAAAGAACTGAGATAGCCGTATGCCTAAAATGCCATAGTCCAAGTTTCCGGCATGCAGTTCGTACTGCCCATCGCCATAAAGTATTTGCTTGATATTGGTCA
Source organism: uncultured Prevotella sp. (assembly GCA_937874345.1). GTDB lineage: Bacteria > Bacteroidota > Bacteroidia > Bacteroidales > Bacteroidaceae > Prevotella. The sequence continues at coordinate 24,662 of CALNBT010000145.1, read as the reverse complement.
GGCTATCAAAATTGTCTTCCACACCTTTTATTGTCACCATGGTTTGTTGTCCATTGTATGTTGCCAAAGCCAAGTCCTGGACATTCTCGGTCGCAACAGCGACATCATCCAAATGCTTAACTTTTAACAGCAATGGGTCATTAGCCATGGCCGATTTGCCTTGTGCAGGCAAAATCTCAAGTTGAGGGTCGAAATTTGTCAAGAATGAGGCAACTAAATCATGAAAACCATTGAACACACTCAACACGATAACCAAGGCCATCGTTGCCACAGCAACTCCAATAACGGAGATGAGAGAGATTACATTAATGGCGTTGGTGCTCTTCTTTGAAAATAAATAACGGCGAGAGATGAAAAATGGGAAATTCATATTGCTATAGATGCGAGGCCAAGTTCATCCGATTATTTGTTCAACAGTTCGTCAATATGTTGGATATAATCAAGACTGTCGTCGATGAAAAAGCGCAACTCAGGGATGATGCGCAGTTGGTTACGCACGCGTTTGCCCAGATCATAGCGTATTGTTTTTTCGTTGGCCGTGATGTTTTTTAAGATTTCATCGCCCTTTTCTGATGGGAAAATACTCAGATAAGCGGTAGCAATACTTAAATCCGGACTTACCCGAACACGCGTAACGCTAATCATGATACCATGAGAAGCTCTGGTTTGTTCTTGAAAAATAGTTGCCAACTCCTTCTGTAGAAGTCTGGCTATGCGGTTTTGTCTCGTTTCTTGCATGATTAATGTGTATATTATGAAATACAAAGTTAGTGAAAATTGTTGATATGCTGATATCTTTCGATTTATTTGTCATTTCATCTGGTTCACAGGAGCTACAGAAAGTATTATTTTTTTCTGATGATAGTCAGTCCATCGCGTAAAGGTAATATCACCTTTTCTATGCGGTTGTCTTTTGCAATGAAATCGTTGAAATGAGAGATACCTTGTGTTTGTTGGTCATGATCGTACTGATGATCTACAATATGTCCGTCCCAGAGAGTGTTATCTGCCAGAATAAAGCCACCTGGTCGCAAGAGAGGCATCAATTTTTCGAAAGCTTCGACGTATGTGCGTTTGTCACCATCAATAAACATCAAGTCAAACTCAATCCCTAAACGGGGCGCTTCTACCAAAGCGTCCCCGATAATGAAATGAATATGGTTAGCAACCGGTGAATTTTCTATCCATGGGCGAGTAAAATCCTCCATTTCATCGTTAATTTCGTACGTCCAAAGTTGACCATCGTCGGGCAAACCTTCTGCCATGCAGATAGCACTGTATCCACTGAACGTTCCGACCTCCAAAATATTCTTTGGTCGTATCATCTCGACAATCATCTTCAGCAAACGTCCTTGCAGATGACCGCTTGCCATTCTGCCATGAACTGTATGGATATTGGTCGCTCTGTATAAGTTGTAAAGATAGTCTCCCTCTGCATCGATGTGTGAGAGAACATATTTTTCTAGTTCAGTTTGATAATTCACAATCAACAATTCATCATTTACCGTTTCTTATTCACCATTCATTTTTGTACCTGATGGCACTTGGCGTGTTATGCTTGCTCTAGTAGCAAAGCTTTAATGGCAAGTTGATAGGAATTCAGTCCAAATCCTGCAATCACACCTTTGCAAGCCGATGAAATCATGCTTTTTTGCCGAAATTCCTCTCTGGCATGCACATTTGAAATATGAACCTCTATCACTGGTGTGCGCAATGATCGGATACAATCATGCAATGCGATGCTTGTATGGGTATAAGCCCCGGCATTCAGTACAATGCCATCGTATAAAAAGCCGACTTCTTGCATCTTGTTGATGAGTTCACCCTCTGTGTTGCTTTGAAAATAGTCTATTTCAACGGAAGGAAAAGCAGCTTTCAGCTGAGGCAGATATGTTTCAAATGCTTCGCTACCATAAATTCCAGGCTCTCTCACTCCAAGCAAATTGAGGTTAGGTCCATTAATAATTTGTATTTTCATAATTCATCTGAATTGTTTATCTTTGCAAGATACGAAACGCTTATCTTTGCATTATTCTGCGAATGAGATACCTTACGTTTAGTATGTTGCAAAAATAGCAATAATTATGGAAAGCGACAAAAATTCAATCACGAATATTATTAAGACCTATACCCGCTATCTAAAGCTTGAACGCAATTATTCTGCCAATACGCTTCAAGCGTATCAGAATGACTTGAAATGGCTGTTGTCTTACTGTAAAGCGGAACACCTTTCGCCGATGGAGTTAAAATTGGAACATCTGGAACGATTCGCAGGGACTTTGCACGAACACAACATAAGCCCAACTTCTCAAGCTCGTATCTTGAGTGGGGTGCGTTCCTTTTATCGTTTTTTGTTACTCGATGGTCGTTTGAATCAGGATCCAACAGAATTGTTGGAGTCACCTCATTTGGGAGAGCATCTCCCAGAGGTGCTTTCAACCGAGGAAATTGATTTGTTGGAAGATAGTATTGATTTGTCAAAGGCCGAAGGACAACGCAATAAAACGATCATCGAAGTTTTGTTTTCTTGTGGGTTGCGTGTAACAGAATTGGTAAATCTTCAGTTGTCTAATCTTTATCTCGACGAACAATTCGTTAGAGTCCTTGGCAAAGGCAGCAAGGAGCGGTTGGTCCCCATCTCACCTAAGGCAATCAAAGAATTGACTTTTTGGTTTGAACAACGTAACCTGATGTCAATCAAACCAGGCGAACAGGATTATGTTTTTCTGAATCGAAGAGGCTCTCACCTTACCCGAACGATGATACTCATTATGCTTAAACGGCAAGCTGAGATAGCTGGAATCAAGAAGACCATTTCTCCACATACACTTCGCCATTCGTTCGCGACAGAATTGTTGAAGGGGGGGGCTGATTTGCGTGCCATTCAGATGATGTTGGGGCATGAAAGCATTGGTACGACAGAGATTTATACCCACATAGACACAACAACCCTAAGAGAAGAAATATTGAACCATCATCCACGAAACATGGCATACCATCAAAAACAAGGGAAGAAAAAGACGGACCATTGTCAATAATACTCTCTTTGGGCATGAACATTCATCGTCATTCTACGCCAAATAAACAATTAACTATGAATATTTCTTTTCTAAGACCGGCTGTTTTCATCGTAGCAACTCTTGCTTTTGGCTGCCATTTGTTCGCACAACGGCATTCGGCACCAGTGCCAATGTATCGTGATCCCATCACTGATGGAGCTGCAGACCCTGTCGTCTTTTATAATCATTCGGAAAATTGCTGGTGGATGCTGTATACGCAACGACGGGCAAATGTAGAAACCGCAGATGTTGCGTATTGCTATGGTAACCCCATTGGCATCGCTCAATCAGATGATCATGGTGCTTCATGGTACTATCGTGGTACCCTCGACTTGGCATTTGAACGTGGGGACAATACTTTCTGGGCTCCCGAAATCATTGAAGACAAGGGTACCTATCATCTTTTTGTAGCTTACATCAAGGGTGTTCGCAATCATTGGGGAGGTAAAGCCACATTGATTCACTACACGAGTAAAAACCTTTGGGATTGGAAATATCGAGGTCCGCTGGTCGTTGGTGGCGACAATTTGATTGACATCTCTATCATCAAGCAAGATAATGGTCTTTTTCGCGCATGGTATAAGACCGTCAATTCGCAAATATGGACAACGGAAAGTAAAGATTTAAAGACGTGGTCAAAAGGCATCCCGGTCATTACGGATCATCCATGCGAGGGGCCTAAAGTATTTAAATATAGGGAGTATTATTGGATGCTTACTGATGAATGGCACGGTATGCGGGTGTATCGATCGTCAGACTTAAAAACTTGGGAACGACAAGGATTGATATTGGATGGTCCAAGTAATCGACCCGAAGACACACCTAGTGGGGCTCATGGCGATGTAGTTGTGGTTAATGATCGGGCTTATGTGATATATTTCACTCACCCTGGCCGAAAAAGCCATAGCGATGCACCTTTAGACTCATATGGTAATATTCCCTATTCTTTACGACGGTCGTCTATTCAATGTGCTCCGTTAACCTTTGAGGGCGGAACATTGATTTGTAACCGTACACAAGATTTTGATTTTTATCTGCCTGATCAACAAAATAGGAAATAGAAAATCATCTGATCGTTAAGTATAAACCTTGCAACGTATGAGTATAGTAATCCCCATTCTTCGCGAATAGCTTGAAATGGGGATGTTGTTTGTCACTAAGAATGGCTGTTTATGATATGCTTTACATCATCAATGCTTCCATCAAAGGGTCCATTGTGCTCTAGTTTGAGTGTGCACATGGCAGCAGCAAATTTCCCAGACGCTTCATATCCCATGCCTTTGGAGCGACAATAGAGGTAGCCGGCCGAATAAGTGTCGCCACAACCTGTGGCATCTACAACTTTATGTGGAGGATATGCCGGAATTTCATAGAACTGGTTGTCAACGTATATTAATGAACCTTCACTACCAAGTGTTACGATGACTTCTCTAACTCCCCATTGGTGCAATCTTCTGGCAGCATCATGAGGATCTGAAAGTCCTGTAATTACTTCCATTTCGTGTTCATTTACTTTGATGATATCAGTGCATGATAAAATCTCAAGCTTATCGTTCCAGTCGATTGGAAAGACATCTTCTCCAACGACTTCACGAAGATATCCTTGAGCATCTATCGAAATGCGACCTTTATTTGATAAATATTTAACCACTTCAGGCGAGAAATCATCATTGAGGAGCGAGCCAATGTGATAAATCTTTGCGTCAATCGGTTGCAATTCTGCCACCGTAAAAGGGTCGGCTTTTGCCAAAACACGTTGTGTTCTGTTGTTTTGGTCCTCACCATATTTGTTCTCAAAGAACACTGTCTGCGTACTTGGGTATACTTGAACATCGATTCCATCCTGGTTCATCTTGTCAACTGCCTGCATATCTTCTTCGCTTATTTTTGTTACCAAGAGAAAAGATACTTCTTTTGGCAAGTGGTTTATGGCGTTGGCAAAGTAAAATGATGTCCCTCCAGAGAGGAAAACGGTATTTTTGGGGGTAATGATTTTATCTCGAGTGATGTGCCCGATGCAACAAATATCTTTCATAAGTTTTAAAAATTTGTTGCAAAGGTAAGTTAAAATCATTGAATGTCAAAGGAATAAATTTAATAATCGTTGAATGTTTAATGCCGTTTCCTTTGTGATACTACTCTTTTCGAAAGATTAAAGTCCTCATCTTTGATGGCTTCTTTTATTCGTATTGTTCGTTGATTATCAATAGGATGCGAAATGTTAATGTTTGTACTTATGATGAAAGAAAAGGTTCTTTTACTTTGAGTATCCATCTAATTGACGTACCTTTGCAGACGATTAAAAAATAAATTTTGAAGACATTTGAAGAATTAGGCGTAAACGAAGAGATTCGTAAGGCCATTGATGAGCTCGGATTTGTGCATCCGATGCCAGTTCAGGAAGAAGTAATCCCCTATTTGTTGGGAAACAAAAATGATGTAATTGCTTTAGCGCAGACCGGTACGGGAAAAACCGCTGCATATGGCTTACCACTTCTGCAAAAAGTGGATCCTTACAACAAAACAACACAAGCCGTTATCCTTAGTCCAACTCGCGAGTTGTGTTTACAAATTGCGGATGACTTAAAGGATTTTGCAAAGTATATTCCAGGTTTACATATTGAACCAGTTTATGGCGGTGCCAGCATCATGACGCAAATCCAAGCCCTGAAGCATGGATCACAGGTTATTGTGGCCACTCCAGGACGACTGATTGATTTGATGAATCGTGGTGTTGCCAAACTTGATCATGTGAACAATGTGGTTTTGGATGAGGCAGACGAGATGTTGAATATGGGCTTTACAGAAAGTATCAACACCATTTTGGCAGGCGTTCCCAAGGATAGAAACACGCTATTGTTTTCTGCTACAATGAGTAAGGAAATCGAAAAGATCGCCAAAACTTATCTGCAAGATTACAAAGAAATTGTGGTAGGAAGTAGAAATGAAGGTGCCGAGAATGTAAACCACGTTTATTACATGGTTCATGCCAAGGATAAATACCTGGCATTGAAGCGTTTGGTCGATTACTATCCACGCATTTTTGCGATTATTTTCTGTCGTACTAAGATTGAAACGCAGGAGATTGCCGATAAGCTGATTAAGGACGGATATAACGCCGAGGCGTTACATGGCGATTTAAGCCAGCAACAACGTGATTTGACGATGCAGAAATTTCGTAACCATCTAACACAGTTGTTGGTGGCAACCGATGTGGCTGCACGTGGACTTGATGTGGACGACTTAACCCATGTCATCAACTTTGGTATGCCGGATGATATAGAAAACTATACTCACCGCAGTGGTAGAACAGGTCGTGCCGGTAAAAAGGGCACTTCTATCAGTATTATTCACTCTCGTGAACGGTCGAGAATACGTGAGGTTGAAAAGGTCATCGGTAAGGAATTCGTTGATGGAACGCTCCCTTCTCCACAGGAAATCTGTGCCAAACAGTTGTTAAAGGTGATGGATGATATCGAGAAGGTGGATGTAGATGAAGAACAAATTGCACCTTTTTTGGAAGAGATTGACAAACACTTTGAATTTGTAGACAAAGAAGTTCTCATTCAGAAGATTGTCAGCATGACCTTTGGACGTTTTCTGGATTATTATGCCAACGCACCAGAGTTGGAGAAACCGACAGGAAAACGCAATGATAGAGAAACCCCTACACGTGTAAGAGGTGATCATGGAGGAAGGGGTGAACGTACTGCACGACGTCCACGTTCTGCCGAAAGTGGTTATAAGCGTTTGTTTATCAATATTGGTAAGGAAGATGGATTTTATCCTGGAGAGGTGATGCAGTTTGTTAACAAATATGTACAAGGGCGTCAAGAGATTGGTCATATCGATTTAATGGGAAAGATGTCGTTCATTGAGGTACCAGAGAAGGATGCCAATCGTGTGATGACTGCGTTGACAGGAATAAACTATAAGGGTCGTGAGGTACGTTGCAATGATGCTGATGAAGGCGGACATGGCCGCGAATCTCGTGGAGGACGTAGCTATAGAGGTGGATCACGTGATGAGAGTAGAGATAAAGGACGTCGTCCTGCCACAAATACTCGTTATGAAAGAAAACCTAGACGTGAGGCGGTTCAAGAACCGAATGCTGGTGATTGGCGTCAATTTTTTAAGCCAAATGAAGTGAAGTTTAAAGGTGATGAACCGGATTTCAGTGAAGAGGGATGGGCAAGACGCAAGCGTTAAGCAAATAGATAATCATATGGGTCATTGCAAAGGCAATGAATGTTGATGGGAAAGCATTGAGTTAGAAGAACAGCTCAATGCTTTTGTCGTTAGTGGAATATCCCTTTTTGTTTGGAATGATAAATAATTGAAATATAGATAGGAAAAGATATGGTTTGAAATGTCAAACAATGAATGAACAGTACAGAAGAGTAACCTATCTTCTTCAACATGATGATTGATCAATAAATTTATTTTTTAGGCCAATCCCATGACAATCTTCAATGTAAAACGCATTTTTCCCCATATTGAAGCAGTAAAAATAATAATTTTGTGTATGTTTGCATGTCCTTGATGAATGCAAATCTGCTGTTAATCGTTCGATTATTGCTGCCAGTATTTAAATTTCAAATGACCATCATCAATATTTAAGATTTTAAGATAATATGAAGACAAGACATCTATTAGGAGTGGTACTCCTGTTTTGTGTCGGTATGTTGCATGCTCAGATGCATATGCCGCCTGTTCCGGTTGATACGGCTGTAAGGATAGGGAAGCTTGAGAATGGCTTGACCTACTTTATCCGTTACAACAATTGGCCTGAACATCGGGCAAACTTTTACATTGCACAAAAGGTTGGTTCTATTCAAGAGGAGGAAAACCAGCGGGGGCTGGCCCATTTCTTGGAACATATGGCTTTCAACGGCAGCGACCATTTTAAAGGAAACGACCTTATAGAATATTGTCGTTCTATCGGTGTAGAGTTCGGAGCCGACTTAAATGCCTATACATCGATAGACCAAACCGTGTATAACATCGATAATGTACCAACCAGTCGTCAGGGTTCATTGGACTCTTGCTTGCTCATTCTGCGTGATTGGTCAACAGGACTGACACTCGACCCCAAGGAGATTGACAAGGAGCGCGGTGTGATTCATGAGGAATGGCGACTGAGTTCAACGGCATCCAGTCGCATGTTCGAACGCAATTTGCCCAAACTCTATCCGGGAAGCAAGTACGGATTGCGATATCCAATCGGTTTGATGAGTGTCGTAGACAACTTCTCCTACCAGCAGTTGCGCGATTATTACGAAAAATGGTATCATCCTTCCAATCAAGGAATTATTGTCATCGGCGATGTAGATCTCGATCATACAGAGGCGATGATCAAGAAGCTCTTTGGACCCATCAAGAATCCTGTTCCTTCAGCCCCAATAGTCTCTGAGCCGGTTCCCAATACAGCAGAGCCCATCGTTATCATCGACAAAGACAAAGAACAACGTACGAGTGACGTTGAGGTAATGTTCAAGCATGATGCTTTTCCAGATTCGCTCAAACAGTCTCTTTCTTATATTCTTTACGGTTATCTAAAGGGAGCAGCATTGAACATGTTGAACAACCGATTTACTGAAGCTGCACAAAAGCCCGATTGTCCTTATGTAGGAGCGGGAAGTAGTGATGGTAATTATATTTTTGCCAAGACGAAGGATGCTTTTAGTTTGTATGCTCAGCCAAAGGACATGTCTTTGCTTGCGCCATCGCTGAAAGCTGTTGTGGTTGAGGCTCGTCGGGCAGCCCAATTCGGTTTTACTTCGACCGAATACGAGCGTTATAAGGCAAATCTGATGAGTAATTTGGAAAAGGAATATAGTAATAAGGATAAACGTAACAATACGCAATTCTTCAACGAATGCCTTGGCTATTTCCTGACCAACGAGCCAATGCCATCAATAGACTATACCTATCAGACCATGAAACAACTGATTCCATCCATACCATTGGACATGGTAAATCAGTATATGAAGGAATTTGTCTCGGAGAATGATAGCAATGTCGTTGTTGTGAACTTCAATAACGAAAAGGAAGGCAATATCTATCCAACTCAGGACCAGTTTGTAAAAGCCTTGCAGTCTGCCCGTCAGGAGCAGATTACGGCATATGTGGATAATGTCAAGAACGAGCCTTTGATCAAGAATAAGCCTAAAGCCGGTAAGATTACCAGTGAAAAGAAAAACGACAAGTTTGGCTATACAGAGCTAAAACTTTCAAACGGGGCAACCGTCGTGCTGAAAAAGACCGACTTCAAGAAAGACCAGGTCCTCTTGGATGGTGAAGGATTTGGTGGTTCTTCACTTTATGGACCGAATGATTTCCTGAATACAAAAATGTTTGACGATGTGATCAATATCAGTGGCTTGGCGAATTTCTCTTTGACAGAACTGCAAAAAGCGTTGGCAGGTAAGATCGCCAATGTCAATTTGTCCATGAAATCAAAGAAGATGGGCGTCGATGGTTCATCTACGCCAAAAGATGTTGAGACCATGATGCAGATGCTTTACCTCTACTTTACCAAAATCAACAAGGATCAAAAGTCATACGACAATTTGATTGGACAGTACGAAGTGAACTTGAAAAACCGTGCCTTGTCACCCGATGTAGCGCTCAGCGATTCTCTAACGGCCACCCTCTATCATCATAATCCCCGTACAATACCACTCAAGGTAGAGGACTTGTCAAAGATTTCTTACGACCGTATTCTGCAAATGGCAAAAGAACGTACGGCCAATGCAGCGGGGTGGACTTTTACCATTATAGGCAACTATGATGAGAACACCATTCGTCCGTTGATTTGTCAGTATATCGCCAGCTTGCCATCCCAAAAGAAAATTGTGAAGGGGCATCGTGTTCTGTTCCTGCAAAAAGGAGAGATCGACAATACGTTCTATCGAAAAATGGAAACGCCAAAGTCTACAGCCTATAAGATTTGGTATAACGAAGACATGCCTTATACCCTTGAAAACGACGTGAAGGCCTCTATGGCCGGAGACATCCTTTCAATGATCTATCTCAAAAAGATTCGAGAAGAGGCCAGTGCGGCCTATTCCTGTGGCGCTCAGGCAACGGCAACGATTGATGACGACTATCATGTCGTACAGTTGCTTGGCTATTGCCCGATGAAACCAGAAAAGAAAGACTTAGCATTGAATATCATGGAGTCGGCTGTTCATGATTTGAGCAAGACTGTAGATCCTGAAATGCTCGAACAGGTAAGACAGGTGAAGTTGAAACAAGCTGATGACCAAGCCAAGACCAACGGCTACTGGGGCAACGTGATTGAGGTTTTCCGTAAATATGGTATTGATACACACACAGACTACAAGAAGGTGATTAGTGAGCAGACCCCTCAAATGATTGCTGATTTTATGAAAGAATTCTTGAAATCAAAGAACCATATTACAGTTACAATGTTGCCGGAAGAGGTAAAGAAGTAGAACTGTCAACTCAATACAACAAAAGCGGAGGCAATGTACATTGCCTCCGCTTTTGTTGTAACCTTTTTCATTCCACATTTCAAGTCCGCTTTTGTTGTTTAAGCTTTGAAGCGGTATCATTTTGTGTTGCTCTTTTCTTTCTTTTGCAAAGTCATTGACCTTGTCTGTCAATATCATTGACTTTGCTCGTCAATTCCATTGATCTTGATTGCCAATGGCAATGCTTTTGCATAACCCTTCATTTTTCTTTACTACAGGACCAGTGTGAATGATGAGAATGTTTCCCGACATGCCATCATTGATTTTTCTTCTTTTATATGTGATGAGAAATTACTATTGCTTTATAAGTCGTTGAAGGACAATGTGTAAGATGTTGTTAAGGAAGCGAACAATCCTTCTTACTTGGTTTGTGGACTTGTAAGCTTAGAAAGCCATTTTCTAACAGGCTGGTCGTACAATTTCAGGACAAGGTATGCCAGAGCAATATTACCCGCAACCAATACGATCATCCATGGCCATGTTTCAGCTGGTGTTCGCCATGTTTGGGGGAAGCCAATATATGCGTAAAATAAATACATGGTTGGATAGTGAATGGCATACAGTGGATAAGAAATATCACCCATGAAATTACATAGACGTGTGGTCAGCGGGTCGGTTGTCTGCCCTGATGCTGCCAGTAAAACAACAAAAGGGAAAGCTATTGATACACAGGCCAACTCGAAAACGATGTTCATCCATGCGGTATGGCCCGATCCCATTGATGGCAGCGATAACAAGACAACAATAATGGCTGTGCAAATCCAAAATGCTCCGTGAATTTTAATGGGCTTAAAGACTCGGCTCATATATAGGCCCACGCTAAATGGAAAGAGCATTCGTAACAATCCGCCCCAAAAATTTGCGTGATCGAGTGTCCAACCCATACCCATGTTACCGTAACCGGCCAAATCGGATAGAAAGAAAACGGCCCAGCCCATACCGATGATTGCCGTGATGATGCCCAACCATCGTGTAGATAGTTTGCGTAACACCAGCACATAGAGTATGTTTCCAATATATTCAAAGAACAGTGACCAGTGAGGACCGTTCAGCGGGAACATTTCTCCATTACCTCTTACTTCTCCCATCGCTCCCGGTGTTTCGGGAATCATAAATAAGTGAAGCAGAACAGCAATCATGATCGCTGAGAGGGTTACCTGTGAGCCATCCCATTTTACGCTCCCTTGTATCCAAAACATGGCTACGCCCCACAATATGCCGAAAACAACCATGGGGTGTAAGCGAATAAGTCTTCGCCTAAAAAACTGCCAATAAGTTAGTCTTCTTGTGGATGACTTATCCCAACGATCGTCGTAAGCATACCCAATGACAAAGCCAGAGAGGATGAAGAAAAAGTCGACGGCCAAGTATCCGTGTCCGATAATCCACGATTCAGCAGGAAAACATTCATAACAATGGTAGATGATAACCATCAAGGCAGCAACACCTCTGAGTCCGTCGAGCAAATGATAATGCATTTTTGAGTCGGGTAGAGGGGCTGTCAAAGTTTTTTTTGTCATGGTTGTTCTTGTTGTTTGTTATGCATCCTCTTTCCCGAATAGATACAAATTCGGGAAAAGAATGGCGATAAGTCCTAAATTTAGATAAATCATTCTTCAGCACAAAGGTACATAAATAATTTTGAACCCCAAGTATCCTTGTTGAGAGGGTGCCAAACACTTAAACCGGCAATTATGAACCTGGATATTTTTTTGATGAGATATCACGGGAAAGAAATACGTTCTTCAAGTTTTTCAATCAGCTTTGATGGATAGTTTATGTTGACAATCTTTTCATAAAGAAACACAAAAAATCATATTCGTTCGGTTATTTTTTCTTTTTATCTTACCTTTGCAGGTTCAAAACAATGTAAAGATATATTTATATGGCATATTTATTCTCATCAGAATCCGTTTCTGAAGGACATCCCGATAAAATAGCAGACCAGATTTCTGACGCACTTCTTGACCAATTCTTGGCGTACGACAGTGATGCTCACTGCGCCATTGAAACGTTTGTCACTACCGGTCAGGTTGTGATCATGGGTGAGGTTCGTTCATCAATATATGTTGACCTTCAGACAATCGCTCGCAATACAATCAACCGCATAGGATATACAAAATCGGATTACCAGTTTGATGGAAATTCGTGTGGAATATTGACGGCTATTCACGAGCAGAGTGATGATATCAATCGCGGTGTAAGTCGCCAGGCGCAGGAAGCCCAGGGCGCTGGTGATCAGGGAATGATGTTTGGATATGCGACCAATGAAACGGATAATTTTATGCCTGTTTCACTCGATTTGGCACATCTGTTGATGCGTGTTTTGGCAGATATCCGTAAGGAAGGAAAGGAAATGACATACCTTCGCCCGGATGCCAAGAGTCAGGTTACCGTTGAATATAACGATGACCACACGCCAAACCGCATTCACACCATCGTTGTGAGTACACAACATGATCCATTTGATGCTGACGACGACCGCATGCTGGCGAAGATCAAGGACGATGTGATCCATATTTTGATTCCTCGTGTAAAGGCTTTGTGTGATGACAAGGTGAGGGCATTGTTCAATGACGACATCATCTACATGGTGAATCCGACCGGTAAGTTTGTTATTGGCGGTCCTCATGGGGATACAGGCTTGACAGGAAGAAAGATTATCGTAGATACCTACGGCGGAAAAGGGGCTCATGGTGGTGGAGCCTTTTCGGGAAAAGATCCAAGCAAGGTAGACCGTTCAGCAGCCTATGCTGCTCGTTATATTGCCAAGAACATGGTAGCAGCCGGTGTTTCTGACGAGATGCTGGTGCAAATCAGTTATGCTATCGGAGAAGTGAATCCGGTAAGCATTTATGTCAACACCTACGGACGTGGAAAAATTGACTTGACGGATGGTGAGATTGCACAAAAAATTGGTGAAATGTATGATCTTTCACCCAATGGCATCGAGAAGAAGTTTGCATTACGCCAACCGATCTATCTTGAAACAGCAGCCTATGGCCACATGGGTAGACAATATGAAGTAAAGGAAAAAACTTTCACAAGTCGTTATCACGAAACGAAAGTAATGAAAGTGGAACTCTTTACTTGGGAAAAACTGGATGATGTTGAACGAATCAAGAAAACGTTAGAGATCTAATAGATGTTGCAGGCAGACTCCATTGTTCAGAGCGGTACAACCGTTTCGTCCGGGCAATTCGCAAAGGGGGGAAAGACATGGCATCTGACACCTGCTCAGGTGTTGAAATGGTTGCCAAAAGACGCCACACCAGCGCAGCAAGATTCCGCTATTCAGGCTCATTTCAAGCCCGAACCGATTCATTGGAGCCAAACTCCTGACACATTGCATCTTCCCGGACAACCGATAGGGAAGAGCTATCGTGATGTGAGTCTTCCGCAATATTACAAGGAATCTTTTTTCTCGAAAGATTCTCTTTTCCATCCCGAGCTTTCTGGCGGGCGCATCGGTGTAGCTGGAGACCCCGTTCCTTATAATGTGGCTAGCGACAATTTGATTTCGGGCTTGTTGCTGGGTTGTTTTGTTTTGGCGCTGGTTGCGTTTTCAAAGACAAAACAATTCGTGGCAAGGCAAATCAAGCATTTCTTTTATGAACCCAGAAGTAAGACAACAACCATTAACGAAACGACTCAGGAGTTGAGGTTTCAACTGTTCTTTGTTTTGCAAACCTGTCTGCTGTTTTCGCTTGTTGCGTTTTTTTATACACATGCCTACATTACCAATATTTTTATCATCGAACCTTATGAGGTGATAGGTATTTATGCCGGTATCATGGTACTCTATTTCATCTTGAAAAGTTTTGCCTACTGGCTTGTAAACTGGACCTTCTTTGATAGTAATAAAAATGAACAATGGATGAAGTCCAGACTCTTTTTGGTTTCACTTGAAGGAGTTGCCTTATTTCCAATTGTGATGCTCTTGTCGTATTTTGAGATATCTATCAGAACGGTCGTTATTTACGCGGCAATTGTGGTAATATTGGTGAAAGTATTGACCCTGTCGAAGCAATATGTTATCTTTTTCCGGAAAAATGGCAATTTTTTCCAAATAATTTTGTACTTTTGTGCGCTTGAAATAGTCCCGTTGGTTTCATTGTGGGGTGTTTTTAGCTTGGCAAATAGTTATTTGAAAGTAAATTTTTAAGACACTGATGATCAAGAAAATTTTGGTTTCCCAACCACAGCCGACCAGCGAAAAGTCGCCATATTATGATATAGAGAGTGAATATGGTGTAAAGTGTCACTTCCGCCCATTCTTTAAGGTTGAAGGACTCTCTGCAAAAGAATTCCGTCAGCAGAAAATCAATATCAATGATTATACGGCAATCGTTTTTACATCCCGTCATGCGATAGATCATTTCTTTTCCTTGGCGAAGGAAATGCGTATCACGATTCCCGAGGATATGAAATATTTTTGTGTGATAGAGACAATTGCTCTCTATATCCAGAAATATGTGCAATACCGTAAGCGTAAGGTGTTCTTTGGAACAACTGGTAAAATAGACGACCTGGTTCCTTTAATGGCCAAGTATAAGTCCGAGCGATACCTCGTGCCGATGAGTAGTGTACACAACGATGATTTGAAGAATTTGCTCGACAGTAAGAATCTGAAACATACCGAATGCGTGATGTATCGTACGGTAAGTAACGACCTCACTGAAGAGGAAGTGAGGACATTCGACTATGATATGATTGTCTTTTTCAGTCCAACGGGTATCAAAGCCTTGCAAAAGAATTTACCTAATTTCGAGCAAGGAAACATCCGTTTTGGTGGTTATGGACCGGCAACCTGCAAAGCTATTCTTGATCAAGGATTCAGATTGGATTTGGAGGCACCGAGCAAAGAACATCCATCTATCACCAGTGCGTTGAAGGATTATTTGAAATCGCACAAAAAATAACTGTATGATGGCTCCTTTCAAACCGAATGGATTATCAAAGGAGGAGCGTATTTGCAGTCGGTTGCTGATTGAAAGGCTCTTCAAGGGGGGGGAAAGCAAGTCGCTTTCATCTTTCCCGCTTAGAGTTGTTTATTTGATAACCGATATTCATGAGCATGAACCAGCTGTTAAAATGATGGTAAGTGTCTCTAAGCGACACTTCAAACAGGCTGTCAAGCGCAACAAAGTAAAGCGCCAGATTAGAGAATCTTACCGATTGAACAAACATTTGCTTGTTGATGCGATGTCGAAATTGGATGGAAAACAGTTGGATGTCTCGTTTATCTGGCTTTCGGATGATATATATCTTTCTCAAGAAGTTAATCTTCACATGCGTAATTTACTAGAACGGATAAAAGAAAAGCTGTGAAACTGTTAAATGCCATCTGGCAATCAATAGCATGGGTCCTAAAGTGGATATTGCTTGTACCAATTTTGTTCTACCAGCATTTTATCACACCTTTTACTCCTCCCTCATGTAGATTTACGCCAACTTGCTCGGAATATGCCCGGCAGGCTATTATCAAACATGGCCCTATTAAAGGTCTGTGGCTGGCGGTTTGGCGGATATTGAGATGTAACCCATGGGGAGGCAGCGGATATGATCCGGTTCCTTGAGTTCTTTTTCTTTCTATGTCTCCAATGAAATAGATAAGATGGTCCTTTTGCGTGGTGTCGATTTATCGTAGAATACAATAAAATAAAATAATATACAGGCGTTTCTAACGCTCATAACAAGTCGTTTCTTGCGAATCTTATTTGGAAAGAAGGATGAGAACGACATAAAAAATTTTCATTTATGAAGAATTTTGTTGAAGAATTGAAATGGAGAGGAATGTTGGCACAGATTATGCCCGGCACTGAGGAGCTTCTTATGAAGGAGCAGGTATCTGCTTATTTGGGTACTGATCCTACTGCTGATTCATTACATATCGGTCACCTATGCGGTATCATGATGCTTCGTCATCTTCAACATTGCGGTCATAAGCCCTATCTTCTTGTTGGTGGGGCGACAGGAATGATTGGCGATCCTTCAGGAAAGAGCATGGAGCGTAATTTGCTTGATGCTGAAACGCTATACCATAACCAGGAAGCTATCAAACAGCAGGTGTCCAAATTCCTGAATTTTGACGGAGAAGAAAGTAATAAAGCAGAAATGGTGAATAACTATGACTGGATGAAAGACTTTACTTTCTTGGACTTTGCTCGAGAGGTTGGCAAGCATATTACCGTTAATTACATGATGGCCAAGGATAGCGTAAAAACCCGACTTAATGGTGAAGCGAACGATGGCTTGTCGTTTACAGAGTTCACTTATCAGCTGTTGCAGGGATATGATTTCTTGTATCTTTATCAGCATAAAGGTGTGAAACTGCAGCTGGGAGGAAATGACCAATGGGGAAACATGACCACTGGTACTGAATTGATTCGTAGAACATTGGGAAATGATCAGGAAGCATTTTGTCTAACCTGTCCGCTGATCACAAAAGCCGATGGCAAGAAATTTGGAAAGACCGAAAATGGTAATATTTGGCTTGACCGTCATCGCACAACACCTTATGCTTTCTACCAGTTCTGGTTGAATGTAAGCGATGAAGATGCAGAAAAATACATCAAGATATTTACGTCTCTGGATCGTGAAACGATAGAGGCTCTTGTAGAAGAACACAAGCAGGATCCAGGACGGCGTGTACTTCAGAAGCGTTTGGCGGAAGAGGTGACCGTCATGGTCCATTCTAAAGAAGACCTTGATATGGCCATTGAGGCAAGCAATATTTTGTTTGGAAAGGCAACCAAGGAAAGCCTTGAGAAACTTGATGAACAGACGCTTTTGGAAGTCTTTGCAGGCGTACCGCAATATACTGTTGGGAAAGATTTGTTGGGAACAGTTGCTGTTGACTTCTTTACGCAGGATGGTATGGATATTTTCCCAAGTAAGGGCGAAATGCGCAAGATGGTCAAAGCAGGTGGCGTATCGCTTAATAAGGAGAAAATGACCGCTTTCGACCAATTGATTACTGTGAATGATCTGGTTGAAGGAAAATATCTATTGCTTCAAAGAGGTAAGAAGAACTACTTCCTGGTTACCGTAAATTGATCTCGCGGATGATGACTCTGTTTCGGTATAAAGTCCAGAAAGTTGAATTCTGTTGATCATAGAAAGCCGAAAAGGAGGCCGTTCCGTTAAAAATATCTCATTAAATATTTGGTAGTGGAATAAAAAACCACTACCTTTGCACGGTCTTTCTAAAATGAGACAATTGTGTCCCATTCTATTACGGGATTATCCCTTGTAATTGTAAATAAAGACATTTTCTTCTTGTCCTATGGTGTAATGGTAGCACTACAGTTTTTGGTTCTGTCAGTGGTGGTTCGAATCCGCCTGGGACAACATTAGGTGTTTTGGCTTTTAGTCAAAACACTTTTCTTTTCTATCCTTTCAGCGCTTGGTTGAAGGAGAATGCCCATCAGCATAAAAGAAACTTTTGAAAGATCTGAATAACATGAAACCAGACTCAAAATAGAATAACAACTGATGGTGTGTAATAATATATTTTTACTTTCTTTTCTTGTTTACAATATTTTATAAAAAAAAGAAGGTGATCCGCTCTGGACCACCTTTGTTTGATTGATTTTACTAAAACAGTATTGCTTAGTTCAATGAGTCAGCAAGTTCTGCACCAGCCTTGAACTTTGCAACCTTCTTTGCTGCGATTTGGATCTTATTACCTGTAGAAGGATTAACACCTTCGCGAGCAGAACGCTCAGAAACACTAAATGTACCAAAGCCGATGAGTTGAACTTTGTCACCATCTTTCAAAGCCTCTTTAATGGCATCTGTAGTAGCATCTAAAGCTTTCTTGGCAGCAACTTTGCTAATGCCTGCTCCAGCTGCAATCTTGTCGATTAATTCTGTCTTATTCATACTGTTTTGTTTATATAAAAGTTTAACAATAATTATTCTGAAATATTACAACGCAAATATAAGTTAAACATTTCAGAAACCAAACGAATAATAAGAAAAAATGAATTAATTAGTCCAAAAAAGCCTTTCTACCATTGATTTTGTGTTGGAAGACAGATATTTTTCGTAATTTTGCCTTGTTATATCAAGTGAATTTATTTATCTAGAATTAGTATATGCGTAGAATTCCTATCGTAACCAAGAATTTGCTAATTATTAATGTTTTGGCATTTTTGGCCATGTACGTCTTTAAATCACGGATTGATTTGAATGATGTATTTGGACTTCATTTTATTTTAGCTTCTGATTTTAGAATTTATCAGTTGGTTACCTACATGTTCATGCATGCTAGTTTTGAACATATATTCTTTAATATGTTTGCTCTCTGGATGTTTGGGTGTGTTGTTGAAAACATGTGGGGCGCGAAAAAATACTTGTTTTATTATCTTGCATGTGGAATAGGAGCAGGTTTGTTTCAAGAATTGGCACAATATGTTACCTACATGGTCGATAACCTGGCTGCTTATCAAACGGTATCGTTAAATGGGTTAACGATTCCGATGGAAGTTTATCTTAATCAAATGACAACT
The DNA here is from genome assembly GCA_937874345.1 of uncultured Prevotella sp. GTDB lineage: Bacteria > Bacteroidota > Bacteroidia > Bacteroidales > Bacteroidaceae > Prevotella. Next base: position 5,588 of record CALNBT010000145.1, on the reverse strand, counting down.
GTGGGGGCTTCTGGAGCTATTTATGCTTTACTGCTGGCTTTTGGAATGATTTTCCCCGAAGAGCGCATTTTTATCTTTCCAATACCAATACCCATCAAAGCAAAATGGTTTGTTATTTTCTATGCAGCACTTTCATTGGTCATGGCTCTTACGACAACCGGGGGAAATGTTGCCCACTTTGCACATCTAGGCGGTATGGTATTCGGTTTCTTTATGATAAAATATTGGCAGCGTCATCCCTATGGGTCTTCTACAATCGATAGTGGTCAGCAGTTTTTTGATAACCTTCATAGCAAATGGGGCAAAAAATATCATCGCCCCAAGGAAACAAAAAGGGAAGAGCCAAAGACAGAGCGAGAGACTGACTGGGATTATAATGCGCGAAAGCAGAGAGAACAACAGGAAATCGATGCAATATTAGACAAAATACGGAAAAGCGGATATGACAGTTTAACAGCAGAAGAAAAGCAAAAGCTTTTTGATAGCAGCAACCGGCGATAAAAAATGATATTCAAATCGTTGAAAGATTTTGTTTTCCAATTAATCGCTGGCGCGAATTTTGCAACGATTCTGGCGATGGCTTTTACTGGTTATGTTGACAGGTTGAACCCGTATTCATTTCCGGAACTGACAAATTTAGGTCTGGTCTTTCCATTTTTTCTAGCGATCAATATCTTCTTTTTGGTTTTTTGGATTTTTTTTCGCAAACGCCTTATTTGGATTCCATTAATTGGTTTAGTAGTGTGTTACCAACCGGTAAGGGCTTATCTTCCGATTAATTTGCAGAAAAAAGCACCTGAAGATGCCATTAAGGTGTTGTCGTATAATGTTTATCTATACAGTACTTGGCATGATAAGAATGAGCCGAGTGAAATTCTACAGTATCTGAAAAAACAAGATGCCGATATTGTTTGTCTGCAAGAGGCAGAAACCGATAAGAAGGGGTTGGATAAAATAAACTCGGAGATGAGTCGGATCTATTCCTATCGTGCTAATTCTTATGCAAAGAACAAAGCGGATATGATGACAATATACAGTCGCTTCACGATCTTGAAACAAGAGGAAATTGCTTATGATTCTGAAACAAATCATTCAACAGCATTTTATTTAAAGATAAAGAATGATACCGTGATTGTGATAAATAATCATTTGCAATCCATTGGTATTTCTCCACATGACAAAGCGAATTTCAAGGGAGTGATTAAAGGCAAGATTACTGGTGATTCTATTCAGGCCAGCACAAGACCAATATTCGCAAAATTGAACAAAGCAACTCAAATTCGTGCGCCTCAGGCGGAAGCTGTCGTTAAATTTATGGACCGTCATCCTCGTTCGAGTTTCATCGTTTGTGGTGATTTTAACGATGGACCCAATTCGTTTGTACGTAGAACTGTTGCCAAACAATTGCGTGACTGTTATGTTGAAACGGGCTTGGGACCTGGTATCTCTTATCATTTGGGGGGCTTTTATGTTCGAATTGATCATATTATGTGTTCAACAAATTGGATTCCATATGCGTGTGAGGTTGATAATAAAATCAAAAGCAGTGATCATTATCCAATCTATTGCTGGTTGAAAAAATCGCCAAAACCTTAAAAAATATGCATTTAAGTGCCATAATTTTTTCGTACTATAAAAAAAATAGTATCTTTGCACGTCTATAAAAATGAAAATCAATAATCAATAATAATAAATAATAATGCAAAACAAAGGAATTGTAATTGTAACAGCAGTCTTGTTGACTCTTGCAAGCATCTTCTATTTGTCATTTTCAGCTGCTACCTACTATTACGACAGTCAGGCTTCCAAACTGAAAGATCCTTATGCTCAGCAGGATTATAAAGATTCTGTGAAATATTTGGGCATCTATTCTTATCAGAAATGTTTGGAAACTCAGATTGGACTTGGCCTTGACCTGAAAGGTGGTATGAATGTAATCCTCGAGATTTCTGTTCCGGATGTAGTTGAAACATTGGCAGAGCATAAGACCGATGCTGCATTCGTGAAAGCGATGAAAGAGGCTAGAGTTGAAGAAGAGACAAGTCACGCTGATTTTATCTCTCTTTTTATCAAAGCTTATCATCGACTGGCACCGGATCACCGTTTGGCAGAGATTTTTGCTACTCAGCAATTGCAGGGGAAAGTTTCTCCTCAAAGTAATGATGCTGATGTTGAGAAAGCTCTGAGAGCTGCTGTTCAATCAGCAATTGATAACTCGTTTACAGTTGTTCGAACACGTATAGACAAGTTTGGCGTTGTTCAACCTAACATCCAAAAACTGGAAGGCCAACAAGGTCGTATCATGGTTGAAATGCCTGGTATTCGTGAACCTGAACGTATCAGAAAATTGCTTCAAGGTAGTGCAAATCTTGAATTTTGGGAAACTTTCAATGCAGAAGAGGTTATTCCTTATTTGAATCAACTTGATGCTCGTTTGGCAGGTACAGATACAGGCTCCCAAGACAGCACCGCTACTGATAGCGTTGCTAAGAAAAATGATGCCGGGAAGGTAACCCAAGCTAAGCCGATGTTCAAATTGAACAACGGTAAAAAGAATGATATGAAGACCACTGACGAAGCTCAGTTGGCTGCAGCAAAGAAGGTACATCCTTTATTGGCCATTTTGAACGTAACTGGTGCCAACTCATTGAGCACTGTAGGATACGTAAATGTACGTGATACTGCAGAAGTAGACCGCATCATCCATTCAGACGTTGCGAAACAAATATTACCTTCAGATTTAAAACTTCTTTGGAGTGCAAAACCAGCAGAAGGCTTGAAGGTTAAGAACTATTATGAGTTGCATGCCTTGAAGATTACGACAACTTCAGGTAGACCTCCTTTGGAAGGTGATGTTGTTACTGATGCAAGCGACCAGTTCAATAACTTAACCGGTCAGCCAGAAGTTTCTATGACAATGAATACGGATGGCGCTCGTCGTTGGGCTGCTTTAACAAAAGCAAACGTAGGTCGTGCGGTAGCGATCGTCTTGGATAATGTTGTTTATTCTGCACCTCGTGTAAACCAAGAAATTGATGGAGGACAATCTTCTATCAGTGGTAATTTCTCTGTTGAAGAAACAAAAGACTTGGCCAATACATTGAAGTCTGGACGTATGCCTGCTCCGGCTCGTATCGTACAAGAAGAAGTAGTTGGACCAACTTTGGGTGCACAGTCCATCCAACAAGGTATTATATCATTTGCGATTGCTTTCGTACTTTTGATTATCTATATGTGCATGATGTACGATCTCATTCCTGGAATGGTCGCGAATACAGCACTTTTAGTAAACATCTTCTTTACGTTGGGTATTTTAACATCTTTCCAAGCGGCCTTGACGATGAGTGGTATAGCGGGTATGGTGTTGACGCTGGGTACGGCGGTGGATGCTAACGTGCTCATATATGAACGAATAAAGGAGGAACTTGCCGCGGGCAAGAATATGAAAGTGGCTGTAGATGAAGGTTACAAGAATGCATTTAGTGCTATTTTCGACTCTAACCTTACTTCCTTGATTACTGGTGTTATCTTGTATATCTTTGGAACTGGACCTATTCGTGGTTTTGCTACAACATTAATCATTGGTCTTATCTGCTCATTCTTCACAGCTGTTTACGTAACTCGTATTGTTTACGAACATCAGATAAAGAAGGATCGTTGGATGAACTTGGATTACGTGACTCGTTTTTCAAAAAGCTTGATGCAGAATGCCAAGTTTAAGTTTATGGGAATGTATAAAAAGACATTCACAATAACAATCGTGGCAACAGCCATATTCTTCATAAGTTTCTTTGTAAGGGGCTTAGCTCAGAGCATCGACTTTACAGGTGGACGTAACTATGTTGTTCAGTTTGAGAAACCTACATCCCCTGAACAGGTTAGAGATGTTATTTCAGAGGCTTTCAAAGGAAATACAACAAGTGCTTTGGCATTGGGAACCGATCATCGTACGATTCGTATATCGACCAACTATAAGATTGAATCGAACAGTCCGACTGTAGATGGTCAAGTTGAAACAGTTCTTTATAATGCATTGAAGAAAGCTGGATTAATTTCACAGCCTGACGTACAGACCTTTAAAAATCCAGATTTGAAAGCAGGTGGTTCAATTATCAGTTCTACGAAGGTGGGTCCATCTGTTGCGAAAGATATTACCTACGGTGCAATCTTCAGTGTTGTTTTATCCTTGATAGCAATCTTCTTGTATATTTTGTTACGTTTCCGCAATGTAGCATTCTCATTAGGATCTACTATTGCTTTGACATTTGATACAATAGCGGTTATAGGAATATTCTCCATATTACAAGGTCTTTTGCCTTTTTCGCTAGAAGTTGACCAGACGTTTATTGGTGCTGTGTTGACGGTTATCGGTTATTCAATCAATGATAAAGTGGTTGTATTCGACCGTATTCGTGAAAACTTGAGATTACATCCAAAACAGGATTACTTTAGCTTGTTCAACGCATCTATTAACCAGACATTGACTCGAACTGTCAATACTTCATCTGCCACCTTATTGGTTTTGCTTTGCATCCTGTTCTTTGGTGGTAAGAGCATTCAACCATTTGCTTTCGCAATGAGTATTGGTGTTGTTGTCGGTACTTTGTCTTCTATTTTCATTGCTTCACCAATCGCTTATCTGTCATTGGGTCGAAGAGAGAAGGAACATGGTAGAAGTGCGCAGGCAGCAATAGCCTAATTTAAACGACTATTTATTTCACTTTCATAAAAAGAGCCATATTGTCATTGAACAATATGGCTCTTTTTGTTTTATTATATCTTGTCCAAGCGTGTTACTGAAGACGTTATCAAGCGTTTTTCTATATGATTATTCTTACCATTGTCTGATAATAGCCAAAATGCCTGAAAGTAGATTTTCAAAAGTACTTCCTGTTTATGAACAACCAGATGTTATTATAGACAACCTCTACTTTCAACTTCTTTTTAATAATAAGGTTCTTATTCTTTTTATAAGTGCTGTAAATGCATTTGGCGTATAATCATAATAGGCATTATAAATGGTACTGTTAGAGATTCTATTCCATAGCGAAAGAAAACGTTTTCTGACTATTCGACAGATAAGTCCTTGAATCTTAGCCCACCTAATCTATGGCAATATTCAAAGCAAAGGAATAAAGTCTTTTGTTAATAAATCTTTTGGGGGATACGTTAAATTACCATCTCATGTAATGGTACTCCCACCGAGAATCGAACTCGGATCAAAGGTTTAGGAAACCTACGTTCTATCCATTGAACTATGGGAGCATAAAAATTATTTTAGTGTTTTTTCATCAAGGACAGAAAAAAAATAATATTGGATGCCACAAAATGAATTTCACTAACTTTAGTATGTGCAAAGTTAATATATTTATCAAAGTTGTCAAAATATAATATTGATTATTATTGAGACGATATAATGTAAATGAATTTGAAATATCTTTAAAAATACCACATATAACTATACATTGATTTAGCTTATAAAGTATAAAACCACAAAATTGTAAATAAGCCAATAATCTCAATTTATAGATATTAATTTGATTTGATGTTTTTTTTATCATTCAATGAAATATTATCGTTAACAAAGT
>CALNBT010000144.1 GCA_937874345.1 uncultured Prevotella sp. | reverse complement strand
GCACTTCCAATCATTGAAACACAGGCAGGTGACGTTTCTGCTTATATTCCTACCAATGTAATCTCTATTACCGACGGTCAGATATATTTGGAATCAAATCTCTTTAATCAGGGTTTCAGACCTGCTATCAACGTGGGTATTTCTGTTTCGCGTGTCGGTGGTAGTGCGCAGATCAAGAGTATGAAGAAGGTTGCCGGTACATTGAAGATTGATATGGCTCAGTATCGTGAGCTTGAAGCGTTTTCAAAATTCTCAAGTGACATGGATGCTGTAACCGCTATGACGCTGGACCGTGGTCGTAAAACCAACCAATTGTTAATACAACCACAGTATAGCCCTATGCCCGTTGGTGAACAAATCGCGATTCTGTACTGCGGAGTGCATGGTTTACTACATGATGTGCCAATCGATAAAGTTCGTGCTTGCCAAGATACTTTCTTGGAGACCATGCGAGATAAATATGAAGAGGTGTTGGCGTCCTTGTCTGCCGGGCAATTGACAGATGAAGCTACGAAAACCATAGAAGAAACTATGGCAGATGTAACGGCATCCTACAAAGTCTCATAGCCTATGTCATCACTGAAGGAAATCAAAACGCGCATCGCCAGTGTCAATAACACTCGGAAGATTACCAGTGCCATGAAGATGGTTGCATCCAGCAAACTTCATCATGCACAGGCAATGATTGAAAATATGCTTCCATATGAAAGTATGTTGGAGCATATCTTGAAGTCTTTTTTGATTTCAATAACCGATACTGAGATGATCTACTGTACGCCTCGGCCAGAAGTGAAGAGAGTTGCCTTGATCGCATTTTCTTCTAACAGTAGCTTGTGTGGTAGCTTTAACGGTAACGTGATCAAGATGTTACAACAAACCATTCAAGAATATGAACACTTAGGCAAAGAGAATATTGTCATCTATCCTGTTGGACGTAAAGTGGCTGAAAAAGCAGTAAAATGGGGATATCCTGTAGCGGGTGACTTCATTGAACTGGCTGATAAGCCATCGGCATCCGTCTCCCAGAAGATTGCTCATGATATCTCTTTGAAGTTTGTAAATGGTGAGTTTGACGAGGTAAAAATGATCTATCATCATTTCAAGAGCGCTGGATCTCAGATTTTGACGAAGAAGACTTTCTTGCCGATTGATTTGTCAACAGAAGTGGGATGGGGTAATGACCGTGATTTATCGTCTGACGTCGCTACTGCAAAGGCACAGGAATATTTGAAAAGGAAAAAGCAAAGTGCCGAATCAAAACAGGTTGAAGTGAAGCCGTTGAACGATAATTTTATTGTTGAACCGGACATGAAAACGGTTTTAAGTGCTTTGATTCCCAAGCAGTTGCATCTGATGTTCTACACTGCTTTGCTTGATAGCAATGCAAGTGAACAAGCGGCCCGCATGGTTGCCATGCAGACAGCTACCGATAATGCTGATGATCTTTTGAAATCATTAAACCTAGAATTCAACAAGAGCAGACAACAGGCCATTACAAACGAGTTGTTGGATATTGTTGGTGGTTCTGTGAATAACTAAAGGGACATCGGGTTCTCGGTGGATGTAAATAGTTTGTCTGCTATTTCTGATGTTGATGATCATTCATCATAAATAAAAGTCATATCTCCTTAAACAAAGGGTGGATATGACTTTTTTGTTTTTATGGCGCCAGGTTTACAAAGTCATGCATTTTGATTGGCAATACCAATCTATTCGATGATCGATATCATTGGGTTTGCTGGACAAAGTCAATGGTTTTGCTGAGCTACCATATTAATCGTGATTGACCAATAAGAAAATATAGATGAAAACTAAAATGAGGCATCCAGTCATCAGCAATGAAAGGATACCCCATTTTGGCGGAAGATGAGGGATTCAAACCCCCGATACCCGGAAAGGGTATACCGGATTTCGAGTCCAGCGCATTCGGTCACTCTGCCAATCTTCCAAAAGGAATACGCAAAAGTAGTGATATTTTTGCAAAATACAAACGTTATATTCAAAATTATTGGAAGTTTCTTTTACTAAATAAATCTGCTCTGTTGAGCGATCTAATGACGAAATCGAACCATTATATACAACAGTCAAGTAGAAAGCTGCAAAAAAATGCTTAATTTTGTAGGATATATTGTAAGGTTATGAAACAAATCTTCAGGTTGGCGCTGCCATCCATCATCTCTAATATAACCGTTCCGTTACTAGGATTAGTCGATCTGGCTATCGTGGGTCATATGGGAAACATTGTTTACATCGGTGCAATTGCCGTTGGAACGATGATTTTTAATGTAATCTATTGGTTATTTGGCTTTTTGAGAATGGGCACTAGTGGCATGACCTCTCAAGCATTTGGACAAAACGATATGGCAGAGGTGATGCGCCTTCTTTTGCGTTCGTTGATGATTGCCATGGGCATTGCGTTGCTGTTACTTGTCTTTCAGATTCCCCTTCGATGGTTGACATTGGCGATTATTCATCCTTCTGCACAGATTTTGCATGAGGTTTCTGTTTATTTTTCGATTTGTATCTGGGGGGCGCCTGCTATTCTTGGCATGTATGGACTGACAGGTTGGTTTATCGGAATGCAGAATACACGTTGGCCAATGTATGTTGCCATCTTTCAAAATATCGTCAACATCGTGATGAGTCTTACACTGGTCTATGGCTTTGGAATGAAGATTGCAGGTGTCGGATTTGGTACATTGGTGGCACAATGGGCTGGCTTTCTTCTTGCCTTGTATGGCTGGCATCATCGATATCGATATTTGAAGGGTTATGACTGGAAAACAAATCTTTTTCATCGTCTGGCTATGCGCCGGTTCTTTGTAGTGAATCGGGATATCTTTATTCGCACACTGTTCTTGGTAGGCGTGAACTTGTTCTTTATTTCTGCCGGTGCCAGCCAAGGCGACGTCATTTTATCTGTTAATACACTATTGATGACGTTTTTCACGATCTTCTCTTATGTCATGGACGGATTTGCGTATGCAGGCGAGGCATTATCCGGAAAGCTTTACGGTGCCGGGCAACAGGAAGAATTCAATCGTGTTTACCACGGTCTGTTTGTTTGGGCAGGCTTCATGGTTTTAGCTTTTACTGTTGTCTATGCAGTAGGTGGTAACGGACTCTTGTCAATCCTGACCAACGAGCAGCGCGTGATCAATGCCTCGCAAGCTTATTTTTGGTGGGCACTGTTGATTCCGGTCATCAGTGTGGCCGCCTTCATCTATGATGGAATCTTCATTGGCATCACCGCTACAAGAGGTATGTTGGTTTCATCGGTCATCTCGGCCTTGGTCTTTTTTACGCTGTACCTTCTATTGCGAAATACCTTGTACAACCATGCCCTTTGGCTGTCGTTTCTCGTCTATCTGGGTTTGCGTGGGATCATTCAATGGCGACTTTTTGCCAAGATGAAACTAAATCTGTTTGCAACAAAATAAATATTTCATTTTGTTTTGAGCGTTAATTCTGTTATCTTTGTCGTATGGAAATAGTGTATTTAATCATAGGATTACTGGTCGGCGCATTCTTTATCTTCCTGTTCATAAATGGGAAATTGAAGACTGCGGCCACACAGTTGGCATTGCTCGCTCAGCAACTAGAACAAGAACAATCCAGGAAACAGCAACTAGAACAAAAATTAGCTCAGGTCGAGGAGGATAAAGACCTCTTAAATCGTGAATTAACCCAAGAAAAGATTGAGCATCAACGAGTGGCTACACAGTTACTGGCCGAACAGGAAAGATATTCCAAAGAGTCAGAATTAAGGAAAGATCAATTCGAACAACAGCTCAAGACCGTTCAAGAACAGTTTGCAAATTTGGCGAATACCATCTTAGAACGGACGAGTGAACGGTTGAAATCTACCAATACCGAGTCGATGGAACATCTAAAGGAACCTTTGAAGATAACCCTTGATAAGCTTCATGATGCGATTCAGCAAACCAATAACGAGTCGGTTCGTAATACGGCCTCACTGTCACAACAATTGAAACAGATGACCGAACAGACACAGAAAATTGAAAGTACGGCTACTCGTCTGACAAATGTCATCAGAGGTGGCAATAAGGCGCAGGGCAATTGGGGAGAAAGAATGTTGACCGAAATTCTTGATAGCCAGGGATTCCAAGTTGGAGTTGATTATGAGGTTCAACAGACCATTACAGATGAAAAGGGGTTTGCGGTCGTCAATGATGAAAGTGGCAAACGAATGATCCCTGATGTTATCTTGCATTACCCAAATAACGAGGATGTTGTCATTGATGCCAAGATGTCAATAGATGCCTATTATCAATATGTGAATACTGAAGAGGTAGCATTAAAAAAGAAGTTTGCGTCAGATTTGGTAAACAGTATCCGTACGCAGGCCACAAAATTAGCGAAAAAAGATTACAGTAATTATATCCAGGCTCCTAGAAAAGCAATCGATTTTGTAATCATGTTTGTTCCGAACGAAGGTGCCTTGCAATTGGCGTTGGCTACCGATCCCAAGATATGGAGCGAGGCTTTTGACAAACAAGTGTTTATCACCAGCCAGCAAAATCTGATGGCCATCTTGAAAATGATTCAGATAGCCTGGAGACAATATGCACAGACCGAGAATCAAAAGAAAGTTTATGGATTGGCCGAAGAGCTTTTGAAGCGAGTAGGTGAATTCATCAAACGCTTTGATAAAGTAGGAAAGGATATTACGGCGCTGCACAAAGATTACGATGATGCTTACAATAAGGCCTATACCGGTAGACAGAGTATTGTGCAGAAAGCCAGTGAATTGAAAGATCTGGGCGTTAAGGAAAGTGCGAATCAACCTATACCTCTGGCAGAGCCAGAATTAGATTTAACGACAAATGAACCAGAAAGTGAAGAATAATCAGCATAAACTACTATTTGTTTGTTTGGGAAACATTTGCAGGAGTCCTGCCGCTGAAGGCGTGATGAAAGAAATTGTAGCAAAGGCTGGTGCCGAAAATCAATATATCATTGACTCGGCCGGTATTGGTTCCTGGCATGTAGGACAGCTGCCAGATGTCAGGATGCGTCAACATGGGGCCGCTCGGGGATATCTGTTTAATAGTCATGCTCGCCAGTTCACGCCGTCAGACTTTGATGCTTTTGATTCAATTTTTGTGATGGACCAAAATAATTTTCACGATGTCACTTCAAAAGCTCGTTCCAAAGAAGATGCTGAAAAAGTGAAATTTTTGGCCAATTTTCTTCAAGACCATCCGTTGGCTCATGAAATTCCTGATCCATATTATGGCGAGTCGTCTGACTTTGACTATGCACTTGATCTGATAGAAGACGCTTGTCAAAGTTTGTTCAAGAAACTTCAAAAAAATGGATAGGCATACTGAATTTAATTTTTTGAAGAATATTTGCTTACATTTTGATTATTTTTTAAACTGAAATATTACATTCTTGATTTCTTTTTGCTAACTTTGCCTTTGGACTAACACTTTAGAGACGAACAAATGGTATTAGATATCGATATGCTGAGAAGCTTTTATGCTTCTTATTCTGCAAGAGTAAAAGAAGTCAGGGATAAGGTTCAGCATCCATTAACATATGCTGAGAAAGTTCTTTTTTCACATTTATACGATTCATCCACGTTGAAAAATTTCAATCGTGGTACAGATTATGTTGATTTCCGCCCAGATAGGGTGGCCATGCAGGATGCAACAGCGCAAATGGCATTGCTACAATTTATGAATGCTGGGCAAGATGTCGTCTCTGTTCCTGCCTCTGTTCATTGTGATCACTTGATTCGTGCCGATGTTGGTCGTGATCAAGATCTGCCAAATGCATTGAATGCCAATAAGGAGGTTTATGATTTCCTGCGGTCGGTCTCACAAAAATACAAAATTGGTTTTTGGGAACCAGGAGCAGGCATCATTCATCAAGTTGTACTGGAGAATTATGCTTTTCCAGGAGGTATGATGGTTGGTACCGACTCTCATACACCCAATGCAGGTGGCTTGTCAATGATAGCGATTGGGGTTGGAGGGGCAGACGCCGTTGATGTGCTTACCGGTCAACCCTGGGAATTGAAAATGCCCAAGCTCATCGGAATCCATCTCACAGGAAAACTCAGCGGTTGGGCTTCACCCAAAGATGTCATCTTAAAAATATTGGGTATCTTAACCGTAAAAGGTGGAACCAATAGCATTCTGGAATATTTTGGAGAAGGGGTTAGTCATATCTCGACAACAGGCAAGGCGACCATCTGTAATATGGGTGCTGAGCTGGGCGCAACTTGTTCCATCTTTCCATTTGATGATGCTGCAGCAACATATTTGAAAGCAACGGGCAGAGAGGAAGTAGCCCAACTGGCTATGCAAAACAGGGAAGAGCTGCGTGCTGACGATGAAGTTTATGCTCATCCCGAAAAGTATTATAACCAGATACTTGAGATAGACTTGTCTTCCATTGAACCAAGTCTAAACGGACCCTTTACGCCGGATGCAGCCACTCCGATTTCAGAGATGACGAAGACAGGTGCTGAAAAGGACTTCCCTATGACAGTTGAAGTGGGATTGATAGGCTCTTGTACAAATTCTAGCTATGAAGATTTGTGCCGTGCAGCCTCTATTGCTCGACAGGCATACGAAAATCATATTCCAGTAAAAGCACAACTGATCATCAATCCTGGCTCAGAACAGATTAGATTCACGGCTGAACGTGACGGTATCCTGGATGATTTCAAGAAAATTGGTGCAGTCATTATGACCAATGCCTGTGGACCTTGTATTGGACAGTGGAAACGACATACCGAATCTTCAGACCAAAAAAATTCCATCGTTGCTTCGTTTAATCGAAACTTTAAGCGACGGCTTGACGGAAATCCAAATACTTATGCCTTTGTTGCTAGTCCCGAGTTGACAGTAGCATTGGCTATAGCAGGAAAATTGGATTTCAATCCGATGGTTGATACGCTCATCAATGAAAATGGTGATGCGGTCAAACTGGCTGAGCCCACAGGCGATATATTTCCTCCGAAGGGTTTTGACGTACAAAATAAAGGATTTATCGCTCCATCAAATGAACGCTCAGATGTACAGATTGTGATCGATCCCCAATCTGATCGCCTTCAAAAGTTAGAACCCTTCATGCCATGGGGTGGTGAAGATTTTAACGAAATGCCTCTGCTCATCAAGGCAAAAGGCAAATGTACAACCGACCATATCAGTATGGCTGGTCCTTGGTTGAAATATAGAGGGCATCTGGAACATATCTCAGACAATCTGTTGATGGGTGCCGTCAATGCGTTTAATGGAGAATCCAACCAAGTTAAAGATCAACTCAACGGAGAAATTTTGTCTGTTTCTGGTGCTGCAAAAGATTATAAGCAACATCATTTGCATTCTATTGTTGTGGCAGAAGAAAATTATGGAGAAGGATCGAGTCGTGAACATGCTGCCATGGAACCAAGGTTCCTCAATGTGGTTGCCATCCTTGCCAAAAGTTTTGCACGTATCCACGAAACGAATTTGAAGAAACAAGGTATGTTGGCTTTAACTTTTGTCGATAAAAACGATTACGACAAGATCCAAGAAAATGATAAAATATCTTTGACAGGAATGAAAGACTTTGCTCCAGGAAGTACCATTCAAATAATATTGCAACACGAAAATGGCGAAACTGATAAATTTTTAGTTGAGCATACCTATAATCAGACTCAGATAGATTGGTTCAAAGCTGGTTCAGCATTAAACTACTTTAAGCATAAAAAATAAACATTATCCAATAAATCAACCTCTCATGGCAGTCATAACGAAACAGAATGGCATATTGAACGTACCCGATATTGTAACCATACCTTATATAGAAGGTGATGGCGTTGGCGCAGAAATAACGCCCGTGATGCAGAATGTTGTTGACCAAGCAGTACAATTAGCTTACCATGGTATTCGAAAAATTGAATGGCAAGAAGTACTTGCAGGAGGAAAGGCGTTTGAACAAACAGGTGAATGGTTACCTCAAGCGACGTTAGATGCTTTCAGCCATTACCTGGTAGGTATAAAGGGCCCCCTGATGACACCAGTCGGCGGTGGCATCCGATCGCTTAATGTCGCTTTACGACAAACGCTTGACCTTTATGTCTGTCAACGTCCGGTAAGATATTTTAAGGGAATTGAATCGCCAGTCAAACATCCTGAATTGGTTGATATGTGTATCTTCCGTGAAAATACCGAAGATATCTATGCCGGCATCGAATGGGAATCAGGAACTGAAGAAGCTGCTAAATTTTACCGTTTCATCCACGATGAAATGGAGGTAAGCAAGGTTCGTTTTCCTGAAACATCAGCATTTGGTGTAAAACCCGTTTCAAAGGAAGGATCGGAGCGGTTGATTAAAAGTGCGATAGAGTACGCTTTGGCTCACCAGTTGCCATCTGTAACGCTTGTCCATAAGGGGAATATCATGAAATTTACAGAGGGTGGTTTCAAAAAATGGGGATACGAACTTGCCGAAGCAGCGTATGCTGATGTATTAAAAAGTGGTAAGCTGGTGATCAAGGATTGTATCTGTGATGCTTTCCTGCAAAATGCACTGCTTAAGCCACATGAATATAGTGTCATTGCAACATTGAACCTGAATGGAGATTATATCTCGGATATGTTGGCTGCACAGGTAGGTGGTATCGGTATTGCACCAGGAGCCAACATGAATGCAGAAACAGGTCACGCCATTTTTGAGGCAACTCATGGAATTGCACCTGATATTGCAGGTAAGAATATGGTTAACCCAAGCTCCATTATTCTATCTGCTGTCATGATGTTGGACTATATTGGATGGGCGGAAGCTGCAAACAAAATTGTAAAGTCGATGGAAGCTTTGTTCGAAGAAGGATTTGCGACGATTGATTTGGCTAAGTTTATGGAACATGGTAAAGCGCTTGGGACAAAAGAATTTGGTGAAAAAATAATAGAATGGATGAAGTCATGAATAAGGATTATTTAATTTATAAGTTGAGCGATAAAGTAAAAAGCGCTTGTAGAATACCGCTGGAGTCTTTCCAAAAGAATAACGTGAAGCGCGGGTTGCGAAATGATGACGGTTCTGGTGTGTTGGTTGGATTGACGAACATTGGAAATGTTGTGGGTTATGAACGGGATGCCGATGGACATCTACAACCAACAGAGGGAAAACTCTTCTATAGAGGATATGAAGTGAACGATTTGGTACGTCCGCTTATGGCTGAAAAGCGTTTCGGATTCGAGGAGATCGCTTTCTTGTTGCTTTCGGGTGACCTTCCTGATAAAGAAGAACTGGCAGCATTCTCAGAATTGTTAAATGATAACATGCCTCTTGACCATCGTACCATTGTCCATATTATCGACTTGGAAGGGTCGAATATAATGAATATCCTTGCCCGATGTGTGTTGGAAATGTATACCTTTGATATCAATCCAGATGATATCTCGCGTGACAATCTGATGCGTCAGTCAATCGAACTGATTGCCAAATTCCCAACAATCATAGCATATGCGTACAATATCTACCGCCATAGCGTACATGGAAGAAGTTTGAATATCCGTCATCCTCGTGAAAAATTGTCATTGGCAGAGAACTTTCTTTACATGATCAAGGATGACTATACCGAACTGGATGCAAGGATGTTGGATTTATTATTGATTATCCAAGCTGAACATGGTGGTGGTAACAATTCTACATTTACAGTCCGCGTGACATCGTCTACACGAACAGATACCTATTCTAGCATTGCTGCAGGAATCGGATCATTGAAAGGTCCTTTGCATGGTGGAGCCAATATCAAGGTCATTAACATGTTCCATCATTTGAAAGAGGTGATTCAAGATTGGACAAATAAAGATGAATTGGATACTTATCTCAATCGCATGCTGAATAAACAAGCATATGATAATGCAGGGCTTATTTATGGTATCGGCCATGCGGTGTATACAATCAGTGATCCGCGTGCCGTTGCTTTGAAAAAGCTTGCAGGTGAGTTGGCAAAGGAAAAGGGTAGGTTGGATGAATACGAATTCCTGAAGCTTATTGAAGAAGAAGGAATCAAATGCATTTCTGCATTCCGTAATACAAAGAAACCAATATCTGCCAATCTTGATTTTTATTCGGGCTTTATTTATGAAATGATTGGGTTGCCTGAAGAAATCTATACACCTATTTTTGCGATGGCGAGAATTGTGGGATGGACTGCGCATCGTATTGAGGAATTGAACTTCGAAGGACAGCGTATTATTCGTCCTGCATACAAGGCATTGCAAGAACAGCGCGATTATAAACCAATAAAAGATAGATAACATAATCAAAAGGTATACCATCTGTTCACCTGAAAAGTTCTGCTTACATCCCTTCCTTTTTTTATATATGGAGCAGGAGTGAACAATATAACTGAATTTAAGAATCAGTGTCATCGAAACCGATGGCACTGTTTTTTTTTTACAAGTGCAATTATTTCTATTTTAAATATAAGACTTTTTATCAATTGTAACTCGTTTGAAACAATAAAAGACACAAAAATGTAATGTTCAGATTACATTTCTTGGCATTATCTTTTGGAAATTAATTATTATAATTTATATTTGCATTAATTATTAAATAAACAATCCATCAATCAATCGAGCTATGAATTTAAAAAGAGTCTATACTTTCGGAAACGGACAAGCTGAAGGTAAAGCGGACATGAGAAATTTATTGGGAGGAAAAGGGGCAAATCTTGCAGAAATGAATTTGATAGGAATTCCTGTCCCTCCAGGTTTTACAATAACGACGGATGTCTGCAACGAATATTATGAGAAAGGAAAAGAAGCGCTTTCCGAAATACTAAAAGATGAAGTTTCTAGTGCAATCAATCATATAGAGACTTTAATGAAATCTAAGTTTGGTGACCCTACCAATCCATTACTTGTATCAGTGAGATCAGGTGCACGGGCATCGATGCCCGGTATGATGGACACCATTCTAAACTTGGGCTTGAATGATGATGTTGTCGAAGGATTGGCCAGAAAAACCGGTAACGAGCGATTCGCTTATGATAGTTATCGTCGTTTTGTTCAGATGTACGGTGATGTTGTACTCGGAATGAAACCTGCCAAGAAAGAAGATATTGATCCGTTTGAGGCGATTATCATGAAGGTGAAGGCTGAGAGGGGAATAGAATTGGACAGCGAAATGACCGTTGACGATTTGAAAAAATTGGTTTTTCTGTTCAAAACAGCGATTAAAGAACAGACAGGAAAGCCTTTTCCGAACAATCCGATAGAGCAACTTTGGGGTGCTATCTTTTCGGTCTTTGACAGTTGGATGAACGATCGCGCAATTCTCTACCGTAAAATGGAAGGCATTCCGTCCGAATGGGGTACTGCTGTTTCGGTCATGGCAATGGTTTTTGGAAACATGGGCGATACATCGGCAACGGGAGTTTGTTTTTCCCGTGACGCTGCTACTGGCGAAAATCGTTTTAACGGCGAATATTTGGTCAATGCTCAAGGGGAGGATGTCGTTGCAGGTATCCGTACGCCACAACAAATTACCAAAGAAGGCAGCCTAAGATGGGCAAAACATCAAAGGGTAGACGAAGCAATACGCAGGAAAGATTTTCCTTCGATGGAAGAGGCAATGCCTGAAATTTATGAACAACTAAATCAAATCCAACAAAAACTAGAGAAACATTATCACGATATGCAAGACATGGAGTTTACTGTACAAGAAGGAAAACTTTGGTTTTTGCAGACACGTAATGGAAAGAGAACTGGTACCGCGATGGTAAAAATCGCAATGGATTTGCTTCAGGAAGGTGAGATAGATGAAAAGACTGCATTGAATCGCTGTGAACCGAATAAGCTTGACGAACTGTTGCATCCTGTTTTTGACACCTTGGCATTGACAAAGGCACAGGTTCTTACACGTGGATTGCCTGCATCTCCTGGTGCTGCTTGCGGTCAAATTGTGTTTTTTGCAGAAGATGCCGTGGTTTGGAATGCTGACGGTAAAAAGGTCATCATGGTCAGAATGGAGACTTCTCCTGAAGATTTGGCTGGAATGGGCGCTGCTGAAGGAATTCTGACGGCAAGAGGTGGTATGACTTCTCATGCGGCAGTTGTAGCTCGTGGAATGGGAAAATGCTGTGTTTCAGGTGCAGGCGCAATCAATGTTGACACAAAAAACCGTACGGTTGAGATAGATGGTATTCTACTGCGAGAAGGTGATTATATCTCTATCAATGGCTCTACGGGTGAAGTTTATTTAGGAGAAGTGAAGACAAAACCTGCAGAAGTATCGGGTGATTTTGCAAGATTGATGAAATTGTGTGACAAATATACCAAATTGGTTGTCAGAGCCAATGCAGATACTCCCTATGATGCACAAAATGCGCGTAACTTTGGTGCTGTAGGAATAGGTCTTTGCAGAACAGAGCATATGTTCTTCGAAAATGAAAAGATCAAAGCCATGCGCGAAATGATTTTGGCCGATACGAAAGAAGAAAGAGTAAAGGCTCTTGAAAAGTTGCTTCCATATCAGAAACAAGATTTCTATGGCATCTTGAAATCAATGGATGGCTATCCTGTCAATATCCGTTTGCTGGATCCGCCTCTACATGAATTTGTTCCTCACGATTTGAAAGGTCAGGAGATCATGGCAGAGGAAATGGGAGTCAGTGTACAGAAAATACAAGATCGTGTCAACATTTTGAGTGAACACAATCCAATGCTTGGTCACCGTGGTTGTCGTCTAGGTAATACCTATCCAGAAATTACTGCCATGCAGACCAAAGCTATCTTGAGCGCTGCAGTCCAATTGAAGTTAGAAGGTTATGACCCACGACCAGAGATTATGGTACCTTTAATAGGTATGGTAAGAGAATTTGATGTTCAGGAAGAGGTGATAAGAAAGACCGCTCAGGCTCTTTTCAATGAGATGGGGGTAGAAATACCTTATCGCATTGGAACAATGATTGAAATTCCTCGTGCCGCTCTTACAGCAGACTTAATTGCGCAACGTGCAGAGTACTTCAGTTTTGGAACAAATGATTTGACTCAGATGACGTACGGGTTCAGCCGTGACGATATTTCCAGTTTCTTGCCGGTATACCTTGATAATAAGATCTTAAAAGTAGATCCATTCCAGGTACTCGACCAAGATGGCGTAGGCCAATTAATCAAGATGGCGGTTAAAAAAGGACGTTCAGCTAAACCCGATCTCGTTTGTGGTATATGTGGTGAACATGGTGGTGAGCCCTCTTCTGTTAAGTTCTGTCATCTAGTTGGATTAAACTACGTTAGTTGTTCACCGTTCCGCGTACCAATTGCTAGATTAGCAGC
>CALNBT010000143.1 GCA_937874345.1 uncultured Prevotella sp. | reverse complement strand
CAGGCAAAAGTTTCTCACTGCCATTAAATATAGATATTACAGCCTCCGGCACTCGCTATTCCAAAGAGTTCGGAGCTTTTTTAAAAGAGACGTATGGAGACATCCCCCGTGACTTGCCTTACGCTTGAGGATTTCTATCATATAGATGGGCATCAGTTTGAGAAACAATACAAGGAAATTCTTAGTGGCTATAGGGATTGGGACCAACTTGGGCATGCCCATGATTGGCTTCTGTTTCCAGAGAACGTCGGTCCTTCATTGGCCATAGGCGAGACGGCACTCTCCAATGGAGAACTTTACACGATAGTCACCAACAGGGAGCTACATGGGCGGAAAGGCTGTCTG
Source organism: uncultured Prevotella sp. (assembly GCA_937874345.1). Classification (GTDB taxonomy): domain Bacteria; phylum Bacteroidota; class Bacteroidia; order Bacteroidales; family Bacteroidaceae; genus Prevotella. Next base: position 8,631 of record CALNBT010000143.1, on the reverse strand, counting down.
GTTGCGGTCATTGCTGATACCAAGGCGGAGAACGCATGGAGAGTCCTTGATAAAATAGAGGAAGTGAAGCGGGAAAAGGTAGAGGAGATAACTTTGGATCTGTCAGACAGTATGCGCAAAATAGTACGCCATTGCTTTCCTAAAGCCAAAAGGGTCACAGATAGGTTCCACATACAGAAACTTGCCTGTGACGCCGTGCAAGAGATGAGAATCAAGTACCGATGGGATGCCATACAAGAGGCCAATGACGAGATGGAAGAGGCAAAGCTCCAGGGAAAGATATACAGGCCTAACGTCTTTGAGAATGGGGACACGAAGAAAGAACTGCTCGCCAGAAGCAGATACCTTTTGTTTAAGTCACCTGAGAAGTGGACAGACAGTCAAAAGCAAAGATCTGAAATCCTCTTTGCGCAATATCCTAAACTTAAAACCGCTTATAGCCTATGCCATTCATTAAGAATGATTTTTGCAAAGAGCACCCTCAGGGACGCTGCAAGATTGAGTATGGCAAAATGGTACAACAAGGTAGAAGAAGCGGGATTTCATTCTTTCAACGTTATTGCAGCCACTTTCCATGAACACTACGAAGACATACTCAATTTCTATATTAACAGAGCGTCGAACGCTGCAGCAGAATCGTTTAACTCGAAAATTAAATTGTTCAGAGCGAATCTTAGAGGAATTGCTGATAAGAACTTCTTTCTGTTTAGAATAGCAAAACTGTATGCCTAATCCCCACCTTTTTACTACTGAGCCAATGAAATGCCAGCATGCGACTCCATTCTGTACTTTTGAAGTCTATCGGTGATTCCAATGCATTAATATCTATACCAAGCTCATCGATAATCTTTCTTTTATACAAAGGCAAACTCTGTGTTTCTGGTATATCTGTCCCATCTAAGGAATAGTATCTTTGCCACTTGATACTGATGTTGCTTACAGAATATATACATCTCCTGAAACTTAGGTCTCTTCCTTATATCATTGTTCTTCGCAGATGAATCATCCGAAAAGAACTTAAGGACATTATAGTGAAGAGATGCACAATACTTTCTTAATCTACGCTCCTGTTCATCAAAGCTGCGACCCTCTGCTTGCTCGTCGCTGCGGACACGACAATATTAAACCACACTTAATCCTTCTATTTCCATTTTTGTTACATTTCAAACAGCATTGTAAGATACTGCTTCATTACCGAACCATCTCTACTTGTTAGATAACTTCGGTATCTTATAGAATTCACTAAACATAATGAATCGAATTGCTAATCAAAGATATAATGATGAACTTAACAAAAGACGTGACCTATTGTTATAATCGAAAAAAATACGTAGCCCCCCATTGCATTTTATTATATTTTTTGTAATTTTGGAACATAACTTTAAGATCTAATTAATATGAATGCATCTAAAATTTTAGTTACTATTATCGCAATAGCTATTTTTGTAGTTCTATTCGCTGTTGTTGTCGGTGTTCAAGGTGAGAATGGCAATTCAACACCTGGCATTATCGGGTTAATTCTTTTTGCAGGCTTATTCTTTGCTTTAAAAGCAGTTTGGAAAAAGGATGATAAGGACAATCATGACATACAAAAGAAAGAGTAATTCCTTGGAGCATGTTTAAAGACTATTATGCTATACTTGGAATCTCTCAAGATGCAACGGCAGAAGAGATCAGGTCATCTCATAAGAAGCTTGTTTTGAAATGGCATCCTGATAGAAATATAGGGAAAGATGTCACAGAAGTAATGCAAGATATTAATGAGGCATACAATGTACTTAAAGACGAAGAAATTAGAGCTCGGTATGATGGGCAGTATAAGGATTTTCTGAAATTTAGGAAGCAAAATAGTTCTACATCATCTACAAACCAAACTCAAACCAATAAGGAAAATACGCAAACTAACACAAGTAGCAAAGATAGAAGCACTGCTAATACCCAACAGTATCAACATAGTAATAGTGAACGTGCTTATTCTTATCATGCAAATAACTATTATAGTAGATATTCTTACCAATATAATTATGAAGATGACGACCTTAAAGAAGACATAAATAAAGCACGTAAGTCTGCAGAGGACTATGTTGCACGATTTATGAAAGGCTTTAAGGAAACTTCAAAAATAGCAGCCAAAGGTGCATGGGAAGGAATGCAAGGTTATATAATTGGGGGCGTTATCCTTACTATTATAGTATTATGCATACAAACTTGTTCGCAATAAACTAAAATCAACTTATTATGAAAAAAAATCTTCTTTTTCTTGTATTTCTGTGTTTGATTTTATGCGCATGTAATACGAATAATAGACCTAAAAAATATAAATCCTTTAAAATTCAAGGAACTGAGTATACAGTAAATGCTCCGGAATGGTATAATATATATCAACAGGCCCCGGGAATGCTTACATTGGCGAGTAAAAGTGGAAGTATGCAATATACTGCCACTATAATGACAGTCAATATGAATGTATCTCAATTTCATCAGGTAGCAGAAGGCGAGGTTGATACATATCGAGACAAGTTTACCCCGAACGAACAGCAAAATTCAGATTCTGTTATCTATTATACATTCTCGAAAGGATTGTTTTCTTCTAAGTTGGTTTATTTCCTAAAGAAAGTAGGCAATCAAACTTTCTATTGTTCCTTTAACAGCATCGACTATGATGAATGTAACGAAATAACAAAATCTATTAGGAGGCTATCAAGAAATAATGCTACTCCTGGGACCCATGAGATGGCAAAAACTTCACTGGATAAGTTAGCTATGAAATCTTATAGCAATTCTAATTTCAGTGTGTCATATCCGTCTTCTTGGAAGGTTCAACAAAATATTGATGAGATGACTGATGTATATATAGGTTCGCCTTCAGGAAGAATTGGCTTTACCGTCCTGCATTTCCAAACAGATTATAGTTTGACAGAGATTAATAAAGAAGGAAAGAATAATCTTATGCAGACAGGAGCAGAAATCTTAGAAGGTTCAAAAATTACGGTAAGTGGAGTTCCTTGCTACAAACAAATAATAGAGATGCCATACAATGGTCAAACATACAAACAAATATCATATACTCTTAAAAAAGGGAACTATGCATATAATATAAAGTTCGGCAATGATGCAAAATGGCTTTTAGAGAACAAAAGTTTAGTAGAAGATATTGTTAGGTCATTTAAACTCAAATAATAAGCGGAAGATGCATCAAACTATTAGTTGATGCATCTTTTGCTTATGTAGATATCAATGTCCAGGCAGAGAAAAATAATGAGCAGTTTATCAACTATGCTGTTCGATAACTCCCAATCCAGAAATTTTATCTCTGTTCAAGTCTGTCCTTAAAGATATCTATACTAAAGTTGCCAATAAGATAGATGACAAGATAAGAGATAAAGAAGCTGTTCTTAAGTCTATCCAGGATAAGCTGGCATTTGTTGATGATAAGTATATCTCCGGTAAGATATCCGATGAGCAGTATCAGAGGATGTCTGGGAGATATAAGCAAGATATACTCCCCATACAGGATGAGATAGAGATGCTGAACAACCTAAAAAACTACAACATAACAGCTATGCTTGATGTACTGTGCCTTGGAAGCAATAAGTTGTGGGGAAAGAACATAAAAAAACCTGAGAAGTTCAACTCAGAGTTTGGGTACGGAAAACGGGGAAGACTAAAATCTTCCCCGTTTTTTTATTTTCGACATATACCTAAATCTTTTAAAATCATGATAAATCGACTCAGTTAATATGGTTGGTCATTTAACAATATGTCATGCGTACAGCTGATTAACTCTGTAAAGGTAAGATTTCAGATCATTTACCCCTCTTACTCTGCTCTAAAATTTTTCAACTTACGGTTGAACGATTTAGCACTTGCGTTAGTTATCTTGTCATTGAAATAGTTAAGGATTCTTACATAATGATTCATAAAGGTCTTGATCACTGTATCGAACTCCTCATAATGCCATGCCGAACCACAGTGATTGTTTTACGGCTCAATTTTTATTCTTGGGGATTTAACAAATGAATGTGGAAACAGTTTTGTAATTCTGTATAAGAAGAACTTTAGGCACAGTCAACAATCTTGGAATTGAATAATTCCATATGTGCCAAGTTGACTTAAACAATAACTAAGTAAATTCATTATTCCCTTTACTTCTCAAGATATCGTCTTTTCAATGAAATTTGACATTTTCATATAAGAAAAACAAGGTTATATTTTGTATTCTGCCACGAAATGTATAATTTGAAGCCTAATTGTAATATTAAAAATACTTTTATACATACCAGATGAAAAGAATTTACACCATCTTTGTTTTCCTACTGACAACTATTTATATATTCGGGCAGACGGTCATTAGTGTAGATGCAGCAAAGACTATTGCCACAGTCTCACCTCTTATTTATGGTGCTGGGACAGAAGATGTCAACCATGAGATATACGGTGGACTCTATGATCAACGTATCTTTGGCGAGAGTTTTGAAGAAGTGGCAACCTCTCAGATCAAGGACTTCTTAAACTACGATAACCTATGGGCTCCTGAATGCGAAATGGTGCGGCTTGTTACAAGTGGAACCGGAAAACTTATCTATCAGCCTGTCACACTGGAAAAAGGCTATTCAGAAGTAGATGTACGACTCGATAGAAGCAGTACCATTGCCGGACTAATCCTCGATGTATCAGGGGCAGGCGATGGTGCCGACAACTTCAATGGTTATGAAATTAGTCTTAACGCCAGTAATCATACACTGGTGGTCGGAAAACACCAAAACAACTGGCAGCCTGCCGCCAACAATAAAGTAGATTTTGATGCTAAAGCATGGAATACGCTACGGGTCGAACAAGACGGAACTACGATCACTATCTACCTCAACGGCAAACAAGTGTATACTTATCAAGATGCCTCTTCATCTCTTCTTAAAGGTCTTGTCGGGCTACGAAGCTTTAGTGGCAGTGCCAGTTTCCGCCATTTAAATATCAATGGGAAACCCATCAATTTCGAAGGTCTGTCATCCGGAGCGGTCAATTTCTCCGACTACGATCATCCTTGGTCTGTCAATAACAATATTCTGAGCCTTGTCACAGACGGAACCGGCAAAACTGTTTATCAAGGAGAGGAACTGACCGAGGGCATTGTTGACGTTGAGATGCGCATAGACGGACCACAGGCTATCGCAGGATACATCATGAATGTGTCAGACTGCGGTAATGGTGCCGATATCTTCAACGGATATGAAATCAGTTTGAATGCTTCCAACCATCAGTTAGTATTAGGCAAACACCTACATAACTGGCAGTCGCTCGACAATAAATCAGTAACCTTCAATGCTACCGACTGGAACCGTTTTCATGTAGAATACCAAGGTGCGCACTTCATGATATACCTCAATGGAGCATTGATTGACGACTTCACTGATACCAATAACCCTATTACCAAAGGCCTCGTCGGCCTGCGCAGTTTCAATGGTAACGTTAGTTTTCGAAATTTATCCATTAATGGAAACGCCGTTGCTTTACAACCTGTTCCCACAGGTGTGTCAACAATGTGGAATGCTGTAGGAAAGGGCACATTCGTACATGATGTGTCTACGGCCATTAATGGAACTTATTCACAGCGTATGGAAGGAACAAAAGGAGTCGCAATAGCAAATATGGGCCTCAACAAGTGGGGCATAGCACTGAAAGAGGGACAGATGATGAGCGGTAGCATCTACCTTAAAGGCAATGTCGATGCATTCGTCGCCTTGCAGAGCCGTGATGGCAACAAGGAATATGCTCGTCAGCCACTTAGCGGTGTAGGCTCTGACTGGCAACGTTTCAACCTCAGCCTCATCCCGATTGCATCCGACTCAATTGCACGTTTTGTAGTAGGCATCAACGGCAATCAGGGTACACTTTGGGTAGATCAGGCCATTCTTCATACCGACAGTTACCCATTCCGAGCAGATCTTACTGAAGCATTTCGCAACGAAAAACTAACGTTCCTTCGCTACGGAGGGACAATGGTCAACACACAAGAGTATCTTACCAAGAATATGATCGGTCCACGGGAAGGACGTCCTCCTTACATTGGATGGTGGTACTACAACAGTACCAACGGATTCGCCATACCCGAGTTTATGCAGTTTGCACGACAGATTCAAGCAGAGCCAGCCTTTGCCATCAACATTGAAGACCAACCCGAAAACGTGCTCGCTCTTCTTAACGAAGTCAAGGACTTACACCTGAAGTATCTTGAAATAGGCAACGAAGAAAACATTGGCACCGACGCAAAGGCTGCCTACGAACACTATGTCGAGCGTTTCAACATCCTCTACGACGCCATCCATCCAATTTATCCAGACATCAAGTTTGTGTGCGCAGCTTGGTGGCGTCCCGACAATGTACCTCTCATGCAATACGTCTTCACTAACCTCGATGGTAAAGCAGCTTACTGGGACTACCATCCATGGACAGACAACTTTACCGATACCAAAAACATCAGCAATGAACTCACTCAGATGAATCAGTTGTTCACCGGATGGAATTCGACAACAACGATGCGTTGTGCCATGTTCGAGGAGAACGGAAACACCCATAACATGCAAAGGGCACTTACACATGCCATGGTACTTAATGCCGTAAGGCGCACAGATGGCTTTGTTCCTCTCGAAAGTCCGGCCAACGCCTTGCAGCCGAACCTACAAAACGATAACGGGTGGGACCAGGGACAAATCTTCTTTAGCCCTTCATCTACATGGTACCAACCTACCTATTACGCGCAACAGATGGCCTCGACTTACCATCAACCCCTATTGATACAATCTGCTTGCGGAACCAGTTTCATCGATGCTACAGCTACACGAAACGAAAAGGGAGACACGCTTGTGTTGCATCTTGTGAATCCAACGTCCATCAAACGTATTATCAAGCTCGACATCGCCAATTTTGGTACCCTGTCATCGGCTTCTTCAGTTGTTCTCACGGGCATGGTCACTGATGAGAATACGCTCATTCAACCACATAAGATAGTACCATACGAAGAGACAAACATTCCTATCTCATCTTACACACTGAAACCATACAGCTATACGATCATCAAACTGACCACAGAAAATACTACCAGCATCTCCACGGCCACAACCTCTTCAACTGTTCACTCGGCAATTTTTGACCTCAACGGCCGGCCTGTTTCTACACCACGTCAAGGTATTTATATCATGGCAGACCGAAAACATATTGTCAAATAAACACCCCCGACTGTCTGTAAAGGAATATAAGCCTTTGGGTGGCTTTCTAATAAAACAAATTGGTTAAATTGCAGGATGATTATTCTAGGGCATATCACTCTTACTTATTATCTTCGTGATGCATCGTAAAGCGTATTGGAGCTCTACTAGGGAGCAACTCCAAGAAGAATAGTGATGCGCCTAACAACATTCATGGACAGGATTCACCATCATTGTGAGTCCTGTTTTTTGCAGTTTTGAGTTTTGGCCAATGCTAAGGAAAAGATCTTTCGTCCGACAATTATCACAATAAAAGGCCACATCAAAGCATTAAGAAACTACTCTCACTTTACAGAGCACCGATGCATAGCTTAATGTTAGACACCAGAGGATTGAGCCCTTTGGGGCCTTACCACCCACTTACCTACTTGTGTTCTCTGAATATTTTCATGGTTATTCCTTGTATATCAAAAAGAATATCATTAAATTTGAGATGGCTAGGAATTAAACTTATATGATCCATTAAATAAAAAGTAAACCCAGTCTAAAATGGAGAACATTATACGATGATGATCAAAAGAATACTAATTAGGTAATATTATTATGAAAACTAAAAGAATAAATTATTTACTTACTATGGCCATGATGATGATTGGTTTTAACGCTTGTTCATCGATTCCCAAAGGAGCCGTTGCCGTCAAACCTTTTGATAAAGTAAAATATCTTGGTAAATGGTATGAGATCGCAAGATTGGATTTCAAATACGAAAAGAATTTGGACAATACAAGTGCTGAATATTCCTTAAATAATAATGGAACCATAAAAGTTGATAACAAAGGATACAATACCAAAAATGGAAAATGGCAGCAAGCCATTGGTAAAGCAAAATTTGTTGGAGACGAAAATATTGCAATGCTAAAAGTTTCTTTTTTTGGACCGTTTTATGCCGGATACAATGTCGTTGCGATTGATAAGGATTACAAATACGCGTTGATTGCAGGTGCAAGTCTTAAGTATTTATGGATCCTATCACGTGAGACTACCATACCTGATGACATAAAGGATCAATATCTGAACATTGCGGAAGGTATCGGTTATCATACGAATAAGCTATTATGGATTAAACACGACAAATTGAGATAAGACCAGTAACACGATACAGGATGACATCATACAGAGATTATGTGGCAGGCTCAAGGAGCAAGGCAGACGTATCAGCATGACGCAGACGGGAGATTCACTGCACAACGCACTTGCCGAGCGCATGAACAATACCATCAATAACGGATGCCTATTCGTTGTGAATACATGCAAATAAAAATACAACCATTATTATTGCTGTTTATTTAAATTTACTCTGATTCCTATATTAAAATTGAAATTAGTGGGGGTGTCTTTATAGATGTTCTCAACATTACTACCATTGTTG
>CALNBT010000142.1 GCA_937874345.1 uncultured Prevotella sp. | reverse complement strand
ATACCAGACCGAAGATCTGTCATAATCTTCACCCTGTCAAGGGTTGCTACGTCACTATGGATGTAATTTGCTCTTACATCGTGATTCAAAAGATATTCTGTCAATTCCTCAGCCATACGTTTAGTCAGAGTTGTTACCAACACTCTTTCACCACGTTCTGTACGATCTAAAATCTCATTAAGCAAATCATCAATCTGATTCTCACTAGGGCGAACCACTATTTCCGGGTCAAGGAGGCCAGTAGGGCGGATAATTTGTTCTACAACAACGCCTTCTGCTTCTTGCAATTCGTAATTTGCAGGTGTGGCAGACACATAAATTACCTGGTTGAGCATTTCATGAAACTCTTCAAATCGCAAGGGACGGTTATCGAAAGCTGCAGGCAAACGAAATCCGTATTCAACAAGATTCTGCTTTCTAGCACGGTCACCTCCATACATGGCTCCAATTTGCGGCACGCTTACATGGCTCTCATCAATCACCATGAGAAAGTCTTTGGGAAAGAAATCCAGCAGGCAGTAAGGTCGTTCTCCCGGCTGTCTTCCATCAAAATATCGTGAATAGTTTTCTATACCACTACAGTGTCCTAGCTCCTTGATCATCTCCATGTCGTATTCGACGCGTTCCTTGATACGTTGCGCCTTGATCGTGTCTCCTAAATCAGTAAAGAAATCAATCTGTTTGACCAGGTCATCCTGTATGTTACGAATTGCCAGTGCAGTCTGTTCCTTAGAAGTCACAAACAGGTTGGCAGGATATATTTGATATTTTTCAAAGGATTCAATCCTGTGAAAAGATATGCTGTCTACTTCTTCTATTGATTCTATCTCTTCATCCCACCATGTAATGCGCAAGATGTTGTTGGAATAAGCCATTGCAACATCTACAGTGTCACCTTTTACCCGAAAGTTTCCTCTTTGCAGCTCAAGATCATTTCTAACATAAAGAGCCTCAACCAAATTACGTAAAAAATCATTACGATCAATATGCTCCCCTTGCTTAATTGAGATAATGCTGTTACTCATGGCAGACGGACCTCCCATGCCATAAATACATGAAACAGAAGATACGACGACAATATCTTTTCTTCCTGATAATAAGGAACTTACAGAACTTAAGCGCAACCGGTCAATCTCGTCGTTTATCGCCAAGTCTTTCTCGATATAAGTATCCGAATGGGGTAGGTACGCTTCAGGTTGATAATAATCATAATACGATACATAATATTCTACCGCATTATTTGGGAAAAAACCTTTCATCTCTTCATATAGCTGCGCAGCAAGCGTTTTGTTGTGGCTAAGAATTAAAGTGGGCTTCTGAATATTATTGATTACGTTGGCAACTGTAAACGTTTTTCCGGAGCCAGTGACTCCCAATAACACTTGTGCAGGATCGCCACGTTTGATTCCGTCTGTCAGTTGTTGAATTGCCTCGGGTTGATCTCCTGTCGGTTGATATTGTGAAGTAAGTTGGAAATTCATCCTGAATGATCTTATATTAAGTAGAAAAACGAATGCTATTACGAAAAACCTGGGGGCTATACTCATTAACAGTAAAAATAGCTACTGTTTTTGTAAATGCCATTTGAAATATATATCTTATGCAAAATTACAAAAATATTAGCTCACTGTAGTAGGTTAAAGGTTAATTATATGCTAAAAATCAGATTGATACTTTGTAAATCGGGTAATAATGTGTAAATTTGCATTTCTAAATGTCTTATATGAAAAAAGTATTTTTCGTCACTATATGTACTGCCATGCTCTTTAGTAGCTGTGCGAGCGAATTCAACGCAGTGTATAAGAATGCTGACACTAACTATCGCTACGAATATGCAAAAGAGTGTTATGCTATCGGTAATTACAATAGAGCAATTACTTTCCTGAATGATTTGATCGTTCCCCTCAAAGGTACCGAAAACGGCCAGGAAAGTCTTTATATGTTGGGCATGGCACAATATAAGGTTTATGATTATGAAAGTGCTTCTCAGACATTCAAACGATATGTTCAAAGCTACCCAAAAGGAGACTATGCAGACCTTGCAAGTTTTTATATCGGCGAGAGTCTGTATATGAGTACGCCCGAGCCACGTTTGGATCAATCACAAACGGTGTCGGCCATCGCTGCATTTCAGCAATATCTGGATCTCTATCCAGATGCTAAATTGAAGACGAAAGCTCAGAGCAGATTATTTGAATTACAAGACAAGTTAGTGAAAAAGGAACTCTATTCTGCACAATTATATTATGATTTAGGTACATATTTTGGTAATTGCACCAGTGGAGGAAATAACTACGAGGCTTGTATTATAACAGCTGAAAATGCGCTGAAAGAATATCCTTACACTTCCTTCAGAGAAAATTTTGCGGTATTGGTCATGAAGAGCAAGTTTGAATTGGCACAGCAGAGTGTAGAGTCCAAACGCCTTGAACGTTATCAGGATGCTGAGGATGAATGTTACGGTTTCATAAATGAATATCCCGATTCAAAGGAACGGCAGGCTGCAGAAAAATACATCAAGGAGTGTAAGCAATTCACAAAGAATTCTTAAAGTTTCTTTTCTAGCGGCGACTCTCCTTATAGAATCAATCGCCTCTGAGCGAAAAAAGATATATAAATAGTAATATATTAAATGCCTTTTCTTTCATTTTGAAGTGGCTATCTTTTAATACTTAAAAAAATGGATTACAAAAAATCAAAAGCACCGGTTACAACAATTACTCATAACATCATGGATTTTTGTGATGAAACAGGTAATATTTATGAAAGCGTTGCTATTATGGCAAAACGCTCCAATCAAATAGCTGCTGAAATCAAACAGGATTTGAATAAAAAGCTTGCTGAATTTGCCTCTTATAATGATTCTTTGGAAGAAGTATTTGAAAATCGTGAACAGATAGAGATTTCACGTTATTATGAAAAGTTGCCCAAACCAACACTATTGGCAACTCAGGAATTCATTGATGGGAATATTTATTTTCGCGATCCATCTCAAGAACCTATCGAAGAAGCATAATGATCCAGCGTAAACAAACAATATTTTTGCTGTTGGCCATTGTTTTCGCTGTGGTTTGTCTATGTATGCCTATCGGTTCGATTGAACCGAAAGGGATGGGACTTCAGTCGATGATATGGAATTTTGGATTAGTCGTACCAAATCAAGGCATGAACTTTAGTCATTGGCTTCTATTCGCATTGCTGGTTATTACCATTCCGATGGAAATATTTGCCATTTTTCAATATCGAAATAGAATGGTACAAGCTAAGATTTGTCTTTGGAGCATGTTGTTTTGTTTGGTTTGGTACATATATTATGGGTTCGTTGCATTTTCCTATACGCAGCATGGAGGTACGTACCATGTTCAGTTTGCGGTATGTCTGCCTTTACTCTCTTTTGTTTCATTGATTCTTGCACGCCAAGGTATCATCAAAGACGAAAAATTAGTGAAGTCTGCTGATAGGATCAGATAGTGACAGATTGATACGAGCAAATTAATTACGATACTCATTCCATAAATAGTAAAGCCAGACTTTCTTGATTGTCAGAAAGCCTGGCTTTATCTATATATCTACAGTGAAAGCCACTACAACAATATGATACGTTTTGTCGGACAAAAGCATGCAGATTGTTGAACAAAATCATTGACTTTGTTCAA
>CALNBT010000141.1 GCA_937874345.1 uncultured Prevotella sp. | reverse complement strand
CTCATTCAGTTGAAACCCAACCGCAAGGTCACAACCCCACAGGTCATCAGTGACCTGCGCAAGGAAATCAGTCGACAGGTGCCTTTGGTGACCATCGAATTTGGACAGCGCATCTCTGACTTGTTGGGTGACTTGATGAGTACCGCCCAACCCATCGAAGTGAAAATCTTCGGGGATAACCGTATCCAACTGCAGCATCTCGCTGCCCAGGCGGAAGGGTTGATGCGCCAGACCAAAGGTGTCGTGGACATCGACAACGGTCTGATACCGGCCGGGGCATCCATTGTCTTTACGCCCAACCAGCAACTGTTATCCCAATATGGCATTACGTTGGATAACTTCAGTAGGCAGCTGTCTTGTTATGTCGGTGGTATTCCGTTGAGTCAGAATGCCAACATTATCGAGCCTAATCCTTCACAGGCTGCCATGACAGGTGGATTGCAGATTGGTTCGGTACAAGATGGCGAACAGCTGCGTCGCATCCTGTTGCGTTTTACGAATTTCGCTGACAACAATACCGAGAAGGTGATGCAACAGCCCATCTTCCTGCCCAACGGAACCACACGCCCCGTTCATTTCTTCTGCACCTCGAAGGTGATTCCGGGTGAGATAGAACAGAAACGCGAAGACCTGAAGAGCGATATCACCCTGACCGCACGTCTTGAAGGGCGCGACCTGGGAACCACCGTTCAGGATCTGCAGCACATCTTCAAGCAGAAACTCAACCTGCCACAGGGTTATACCGTACAGTTTGGCGGTTCTTATTCCGAGCAGCAGCAATCGTTTAAAGAGCTTGCCACGATATTGATACTGGCCATCCTCTTGGTATTCTCGGTGCTGATGTTCCTCATCCGAAAATGGAAACTGTCGTTGTCGATCCTCTTCATCTCCGTGATTGGGGCTTTTGGCAGCCTGTTGGCGTTGTACCTCACAGGAACGCCGTTGAATGTGAGCAGCTATACCGGAATGATCATGGTGGTGGGCATCATTGCCGAGAACGCCATCTTTACGATGAACCAGTATGATATGAACAGGAAGGCGGGCGGTTCGGTTTCTGAAGCCGTCGACTTTGCCATCGCCCTTCGTATCCGACCCAAGCTGATGACCGCCATCAGTGCCGTCTTGGCGCTCATGCCACTTGCCCTGGGGGTAGAGGCGGGCACGCAGATGCAACAACCGTTGGCCATTGCTGTGATTGGTGGCTTCTGTGTGGGCTTGCCGCTATTGCTCATCGTATTGCCCAACCTGATCCTATGGGTTGAAAAACCGCATCATGATCAATGAACTCATCGCGAAATTCCTGTCTCGCAGACGGGAGGATGAATGGCACATAGATTCTTTTTCATCCGTTGCGCACAGGTTTATCGACCAAAAAGAGTATCTTTGTGCACCACCGTATCACGATGATGGTATGAAGATACTCATTATAGAAGACGAACAGAAACTCTCCGAGAGCATTCGAAGTTATCTGGAGAGCCAGCAGTATTTTTGCGAGCAGGCTTTCAATTTTGCCGATGCCCACCTCAAACTGGGTGTTTACGAATACGACTGTGTGCTGCTCGACCTGATGCTACCCGGTGGAAGCGGTCTCGACCTGTTGCGAAAGATTCGCAAAAATCGAAATCCCGTAGGTGTTATCATTATCTCGGCAAAAGAATCGCTCGAGGATAAGTTGGCGGGACTGGAAATCGGAGCTGACGATTATCTGCCGAAACCTTTCTCCTTGGCAGAGTTGTCGATGCGGGTGTATGCCTTGATCCGTCGAAAGGAATTTGCCGCCAACAACCATTTGCAGTCGGGTTGTGTTACCATCGACCTGTTGGAAAGAAAGGCCATGGTCAAGGGTCATGAGCTGATACTGACAAAGACCGAATACGAACTACTGCTATTCTTTGCCAGTAATGCCGACAGGGTGATCACCAAGTCGGCGATTGCCGAACATCTGAGCGGGGAGATGGCGGATATGCTGGACAATTTTGACTTTATCTACAGTCATATCAAGAACCTGAAGGCCAAACTGGCCGAATACGGATGCCATGACCGCATCAAGACGATGTATGGCATGGGTTATAAATGGGTGAGGGAAGAATGAAGAAAACACGACTTGTCAATCGTCTGATGCGTATTTTCGCCATCATTATGGTGGGGATGATTGGGCTGGTGATGCCTCTTTTCTACCTCATCGTCACCAATTTCTATGCCGAAGACCTGATCACTATCTCAAAGGTAGCCCATATCGCGCCCGAGCAACTTGATCTGGAGCGTGATACAGTCGTCGGAGTGGTGATGCAGTTATTATTGGTTGTCACAATGCTTATCGCTGCCATCGTCTGGGTGGTGCGCGTCGTGTCGGTGAAGCAATGGCGACCGTTTGAAGACACGCTCTCGAAAATTAGTCGGTTCAAGGTTGAAAAAGGCATCATCCCAACGTTTCTTCCCACGACGATCCGTGAGTTCGACCAGTTGAATACGGTCTTGGAAAACATTCTCTCCCAAAGTGTCAAGAGCTATAATGTGCAGAAACAGTTTACCGAAAATGCGTCGCACGAGCTGCAAACTCCACTGGCCATCATGCAGAGCAAGCTCGATTTGTTGTTCCAAAGTCCTGATCTCAGTCAGGAGCAGGTGTCATTGATGCAGGATCTCTATCACGAAGTCAATCGGATGTCAAAGCTGAACCGCAGTCTGCTGCTGCTGTCGAAGATTGAGAATGCCCAGTATCTGATTACGAGCAGGGTGAATATATCTCAAAAGCTGGAACAGTTGTTGCCGTCTTTGGAAGTGCTCGCCAACGGGATTCAGGTAGAGACACAGAGTGAGAACCCCGATTTGGAGGTTTCGTGCAACGAGGTCTTATTGGAAAGTATGATGGCCAATCTGATTATCAATGCCATTCGACACAACCGGTCCAAGGGTACGATCGTGATGACGGTTGGGAAAGATTGCCTCGAAATCAAGAACCTTTCCGACGAACTTGCTCTCGACCCGCAACATCTCTTCGACCGCTTCTATCAGGGTTCTGCCCATCAGAAAGGAAACGGATTGGGCTTGGCTATCGTCAAGTCGATTTGCGACTATCATGGCTGGCAGGTCTCTTATCAATACAAAGATGGTTGGCATCAATTTTCTGTCGAGTTTGCTACACCTGCTGCCTTGTTGAATGGTGATGGCGTGAAAGACTGAGACAATATCATGCAAATTGGC
>CALNBT010000140.1 GCA_937874345.1 uncultured Prevotella sp. | reverse complement strand
TTATATTACCTTCCTCCATTTGACTTTCGCCCCTACCACGTTGGTGCAGATATCAAGAAAGGAATGGAAATACCCGAAGGAGCACCACAACCAAAGTTCGAAACGACCTTCACGATGCAGAAAAACGGGGTAACTAGAAAGTTTAATCTGGATAACTATCCAGACTCGTCTTGGACGCTTGTCGACAGCAAGACGATTCAACTGTCTGAAGGATACGTTCCACCGATTCACGATTTCTACATACAAAAGCAAGATGGCGAAGATATAACCGACCAGATACTGTCTGACCCCAATTATATTTTTCTGCTCATTGCCCCCCATCTGGAGAAAGCTAGCGATTCAAACTTCGGCGATATCGACAGGATTTACGAATATGCACAGACCTATCACTATCCACTATACTGTTTGACATCGAGCACAACAAAACCTATCAAGCATTGGCAGGAGTTGACAGGAGCCGAATACCCTTTCTATCAAACCGATGACATCACGCTGAAGACCATGATTAGGAGCAATCCAGGGCTGATCTTGCTGAAACATGGGGTTGTAATTAGAAAATGGAGCCATAACGAACTGCCCAAAGATGAAGATTTAAAAGGACCTCTAACAGAGTTGCCTATTGGCAAGGTACCGCCAAACAGCGCCCCAAAGAAGATTACCATCATCTTCTCATGGTTTATCCTACCACTGATGCTGCTGACAATTGCCGACCGCCTATGGGCTTGGACGCAAAGGAGAAAAAAGAAAAAACATAGAAAACATTTATATCAACTTTTAAAAAGAAATAGAAAAATGAGAAAGAAAATCGTAGCAGGAAACTGGAAGATGAACTTGAACCTGCAAGAAGGCGTTGCTCTAGCAAAGGAAATCAACGAGGCAATGACAGCAGAAAATCCAAATTGCGGTGTAATCATTTGCACACCGTTCATTCATTTGGCTAGCGTTGCTGCTGTTTTGGATCAGAACTTGGTTGCACTCGGTGCTGAAAACTGCGCTGACAAAGAACAAGGAGCTTACACCGGTGAGGTTTCTGCAGAGATGGTGAAGAGTACAGGAGCTCAATATGTTATCCTGGGTCACTCTGAAAGACGTCAATATTATAACGAAACGCCCGAAATCTTAAAAGAAAAGGTTCTGTTGGCATTGAAAAACAACTTGAAGGTTATCTTCTGTATCGGTGAAACACTTGATGAACGTGAAGCTAACAAACAGGAAGAGGTTTGCAAAGCCGAATTAGCAGGCTCTGTTTTCAATCTCTCTGCAGAAGAATTCAAGAACATCGTTATCGCTTACGAGCCAATCTGGGCTATCGGTACCGGCAAGACCGCTACAGCAGAGCAGGCTGAAGAGATTCACGCTTTCGTACGTTCAACCATCGCAGAGAAATATGGTGAAGCTGTTGCAGAGGATACAACCATCCTTTATGGTGGAAGTTGTAAAGCTAGCAATGCACCAGAACTGTTTGCAAAACCCAATATCGATGGTGGCCTGATTGGTGGTGCTTCTTTGAAGACTGCTGATTTCAAGGGCATTATCGACGCTTGGAAAAAATAATAAAACAATGTTATCGGTCAAGTAGGAAGAAGCCTCATCCTGTTTCTTCTTACTTGACCTTTCAATGATTTTTTGATATTGACATGAAGAAATTCGTCACTTTATTGATGATCATCTTTTGCTCGGTACAATTTGCCGAAGCACAGACTTTCCTCGAACATCTTCAGAAGAAAGAAACAGACAAGGCATCTGTCACCGTTAGCCAGAGTAAAGTAATTGACGAATTGGTTAATGGGAAGCCACAACTGAACGAATCGGTCAAGCAACAAATCAAACCAATTACGGAGAAGAAGAGCTTGGCTCAACCTGAAGTCGGGAAACCGACCAAGATAGAAGGACACCTGGCCCCTGAAGTTGTACACAAGACAAAGGTAGAAGCTCACAAGAATGAATCAACGATCAAAACTGATACAGAATCTGGTAATGAGATGAACATTCCTACGGTCGACTTGCGCAAAAAAGTCATGCGTAAGAGCTACAAAACCATTGGATACCGTGTGCAAGTTTATGCCGGAGGAAACTCAAGAGCAGACCGGCAAAGAGCAGAAAACATCAGGGAACGTCTCAAACAAGAGTTGCCGAATGAGCCCATCTATACCCATTTCTATTCTCCTAGATGGATTTGCAGAATAGGTAATTATAGAAGTTATGAAGAGGCTGCTCGAATGTTGGACACCGTCAAGAAGATGGGATACAAGCAAGCCAGCATCGTTCGCGGAGATATTTCCGTTCAATATTAAATTATACTATCAAGAGATATGCTTCTGGAAACAGAAATGAATGAAGGCATTGAGCCTTTGGCCGAACACTATCGCCAAATTCTCGAGCTTTTGGGGGAAGACCCTGAACGAGAAGGATTGCAGAAAACTCCCGTTCGGGTGGCCAAAGCGATGCAAATATTAACAAGAGGATATCAGCAAGATCCCAAGCAGGTGCTTCTGGATGCATTGTTCGAAGAGAAATACAACCAGATGGTAATTGTAAAAGATATCGATTTCTTCTCTCTATGCGAACATCACATGCTCCCATTTTATGGGAAGGTACACGTGGCTTACATCCCCAATGGGCACATTACCGGGCTGAGTAAGATCGCAAGGGTTGTAGATATCTACAGCCACAGGCTGCAAGTGCAGGAACGGTTGACACAACAGATTATGGATTGTATCCAAAGTGCATTGTTGCCCATGGGCGTTATGGTTGTTGTTGAAGCCAAGCACATGTGCATGCAGATGCGTGGCGTTGAAAAACAAAACTCCATTACGGTGACAAGCGCGTTCAGCGGCGCCTTTCAACAAGCCAAAACACGTGAAGAATTCATGAATCTTCTGGGACGAAACCAATAAAAAAACATCACTTATGCGATTTATTTCATGGAATGTCAACGGATTGAGAGCAAGCGTTGGCAAAGACTTTGCAACATCATTCAATCAGTTGGACGCCGATTTCTTCTGCATTCAGGAAACAAAATTACAGAAAGGACAACTCGATTTGGAGTTCCCGGGATATACATCCTACTGGAACGATGCCGAGAAAAAGGGTTATTCGGGCACAGCCATCTACACGAAACACCAACCTGTCAATGTTACCTACGGGATCAGCATTGAGGAGCACGACCATGAAGGCCGCGTCATCACGATGGAAATGGAAAACTTTTTCCTTGTCAATGTCTATGTGCCCAATTCCCAGGAAGAGCTGAAAAGACTGGATTATCGCATGACATGGGAAGAAGCTTTTCGTACATATATCATGACATTGGATCAGAAGAAACCTGTTATTATCTGTGGAGACCTGAACGTTGCCCATGAAGAAATCGACATTAAGAACCCCAAAACGAATCGGCGCAACGCCGGCTTTACGGATGAAGAGCGAGATAAAATGACTGTTTTTCTCAACAACGGTTTTATCGATACTTTTCGTTTTCTCTATCCTGAACAAGTAACTTATTCATGGTGGTCGTACAGATTTCAAGCCCGTACGCGTAATGTTGGATGGAGAATTGATTATTTTCTCATTTCAGAACGCTTGAAAACACAACTCGTTGACGCAAAGATCCACACCGAAATATATGGAAGCGACCATTGTCCCATTGAGTTGGAACTAAAATAGGCTTGCTTTATCACCATAGAAAAGGGTACCTTTCATCACGAGAGGTACCCTTCAATATTTTAACTTTTATGATTCTTTCAATTACAAGAAATCATTTATTTCTTGAATTGACCTTTTTTGCATTTGACCATTTTTATCAGTGATAACAAAGTAATCGTACTTTGACTTTCCATCTACAAACTGTACTGTAGCGATGCTGCCATCTTGCATCATCAAAGTGAAATAACCATCAGGTTTACCATTGACAAAGTTGCCCGTCCACTTCTGACTGCCATTAGGATAATAAGTCGATACGGTGCCATCGAAAGTGGTATTTTTGTCATTTCCCAAGTCAATGAAGTTATAACCACCTTCAGCTTTCAATGTTCCATCCAGATAAAAGTCTTGGAATACTTTTGATTCAAAGATACCTTTCTTTTCTTTTTTCAATAGACGATAATAACTTGCTTCGGCCTTATTAAGAACATTCAGCCTGTTACTATCATAATAGATTGTGTCACTAACTGTCGTAGCATTCTCAGATACGACACGATGACCAAAACTTGCTACTGTTGCGAGCATCATGATAGATGCCAAAAATAACCGTTTCATGATTGTATTTATTTAAGTTGTTGTAGTAATATTATTTGCAAATATAAACAATAAATATGTAGGAAAGCAAATGTTTTAATGATATTTTATCACTATTTTTGACCATATTTCCAATTGAAATACAAACCCATCCTTTTAATTTAAAACCGTAAGAAAACGCCCTTTATTTTTACATTTTGTAATGTAATCTAAAAGTTAACAACTTTAAAACATCTGTTTTACTTACTATATGTCAGAAAAATTAAGAAATTTGAAAGATAACAAAAAACAGATCGTTTGATAAATTACGATTTATTTGTAAATATAAAATCAAAAACAAGGTTATCGATCTCCCTTTGCCAGGAAACCTATTGAAATAAAATTGACAAGGGATTCCCATGAAAGTGGAATTCGATTTAAAACGAAGAGATTTGAAATACAATAAAGAGCAATTGCTCTTCTACCGAATGTTCAACAAGAGCTTGTGACACTCGGTGTTTTTCATTGAACAGTTTTGCTGTCACCCTCAAAACATTTTTCGCAACATCTGATCGATGCTGCGAAAAACATTCATGTATAAGAAGTTTCATTTTGTGTGAAAAAGAAACTTGCTTCAAATAAGAGGGCTTGTTATTAAATTGCTTTTTCCTAAGAAATCATGCGGTACGGAAACGAGTTATCTGGAAAAAAACGTAACAGGAATAATCACTTGCGTGTTTACTGGCACACCATTTATCTCTCCAGGAACCCAGTTTGGCATTAATTTGATGACTCTCACTGCCTCACGATCGAGAACCGGCGACAACATCCCGATTACGCTAACATTTCTTATCTGCCCTTTCTTATCCAAAACGAAGGAAACCTTCACTTGACCACTGGAATGTATCAATTGTTGGTCAATAGGATAGGTGATATTTGAAAGAACAAATTGGCGCAAAGAGTCTATTCCACCGGGAAAGGATGGACTTTTCTCAACATTGGCATAGATTGGTTCACCGTCCAATTCGGTTGGTACTTGCAGAGACTCTAAAATAGTTGCTGGTTCGATCTGTTTCAACGACTTGACCATTTCTTTATTCAACAGCCTTTCCACATCCTTTCCGATGTACATTTCAAAGTCAGTATTCTCTCCATTGAACGTTCCCAATGTCATTTCTAAAAGCAATCTATTATCAACCAGGCACGCATTATTGAGTTTGAGCGATTTTAATTGGTTTAGATAGTCGGTGTCCACGCTGCTGTTAAAGTATAATCCATAGCGGTTCACGAACTCTGGTCCTTGCATTCTATCCAGCCTAAGCAACTCATCCATTGTCAACACCCGTTGCCGAACCAAATCGTACGTAATGAGAATATGTTTGGTGTCTGCCGGCTGTGATGACAATTTTGCCGGCTGACAGTTATAGTCCAAGGAAAAAGATATAAAGCGGTTGGACACATGGCCCATTTGCTTTACGCGACAATCCACATAACAATATTTTTGATCGTCGGGTAAAGTTGCCAACTGCCCCCTTACAGGAGTGCCAAAACGTTTCTTAAACAACTGATAGACCTCATCGAAATTGCTGTTTGAAATCCCGAAAACGTATTGCGCCAAATACTGTTTCAGCGCTACAACCAACGATCCGTCTACCTGTTCGGGCCATTCTAAATTGACATCAATCACATTCATTTCATCACCCAGATGATAATAAAGATGGTCTTTTATATAAAGAATACTGGATGGTAGTGCAGCCTTCACAGGAACACTTCCCAGCAACATCATGCAGAGCACAGCCAGTAGAACATGGCAAACCTTACTATTTCTCATCTTGATATTTTAATTTCATTTCGCCACTGAAAGAAATCTGATCACGTTCAGTAGCCCTAACTGTTAAATTAGCACGACCATTATCATATAGCTCTATCATATAATGATATTGGTCTTCATCGTTTGTGACCAGCAATTGAATGACAGTCAAGTCGCGTTTAGGATGCGACACTACATAATCCTGCAACGGAGCTTGGAAATGAAGGCCCTTTCCACCACCGTAAGGTACGGTGTATGCCCTCCCGAAATAAGGCAGATACGAATATAACGTATCGCCCGACAGACGAATGTTGTACGAATCATTCAGATGCTTCATCCCGCCACGAATGGGCATCATATTGTTCACCTCAATCGTCATCGTTCTATTGTCTATTGCATCACGAACCTGCCGGGTAACTCGAGCCTCATTAGCCAACTTTTGTTCTGGGGTTAATCGCTGACTGGAACAGGCAGCCATCAAAAGGCATGCACTGCACAAAAAAACAAGTTTTTTCATCACCACCTCCAATTTTTCGCTAAGTTAATGCATTTTCATGATTATCAGAAATCTGTTAGGAATATTTATCTTTATCCTAACAGATACTTCGCTTTGCAGTTTCGTTATGTGAATGGCGAAAATGAACGAGAATAAAGCAGGCAAGCCAGGACTGTTTCCATAGCTTGCCTATTCTATCTTGGGCAATAATTTACCCCTCCTTACTGATTTGGTCTTCTATTTAGGAATTTCTTTCCACTCTGAATCACCACACCTTGATAGGATTTATTCACGAGTTGACCAGCCAAATTATACATCGGAGCATTGGCACCGGCTGGTCTTTCGCTGATTCCCGGCAAAACAATTGAAGAGGTTGTAGCTCCTTCAACCTTCAAGTTCATCAGTTCCCAAGTCGGAGCGATTGAACTGGAACTCGTATAGACAAAAGCAATTTGGATTTTCTTGCCTGCAAATGCAATCATGTCTTTAGTGGTTGTGACAAATGTCCAGGTCTTGTCTTCCGCCGGAACATTCAGTCCCAGATTGTTCCAAGTGCCATTCGCTTCTCGTACCTTGATGGAAAGATAACCATTTGCATCACTACCATTAAGGTAATTCGTCACTTGGTCAACGGTCAATGTCGCCGTATTGTAGTTTGTCAGGTCGATCACAGGCGATACCAGCCAGCTTTCTGCGACATAATATACTTTATTATAAAATGCCGAACCTTTCATACAGCTCACGGTTGAATTGCTGTATGGACTCCATACAGACGAAAGCCCGCTTGGCAAGTTCTTGTTGTCAATGCTAAACTGCCCCATGCCTGTGGCAAACGATTCTTCGTATATCACCTTATTGTTTCCTGGCTGTGGCGTGGGGTCCGGATCAACGCCTGTCGAACCTTGACGGTAATGGTCATAACTAAACGCCACATTCACCGAATCGCCCCAGATATAATCTTCCAATCCGGGATAGTCAATAAATGGATTCCGGTTCGCTTGAGCCGTGGCAACAGCTTCGTTCCTCTTGACTTCACGTGCATCGACAGGATCATTCTTTGCCCATCGTAACAACATATCCATCTGCCATTTGACAAAAGGCTTATAAGAATCTTTAGAGAATATCTCGGTACCGCTACCCGTACTTGACCAATTGGCAATCTGCGATTCATAACAGGTTGCCATATAGAAATAAGCACGCGCTAAATCGCCCTTGAACTCATCATTGGGTTCAAACACAATTCCAGAATAGCCTTGCAGAGTACAGTTACCTAGCTTGCTATATCCATTGTTTGACTTGTAAGTCCCTCCAGTTGTTTCACCATAGGGATAGTTGCTTCGGCGGCCGTTTACATATCCATCAGAAGGCATTACATGGTATGCATCGTGATACATGGGCTCTGCATCACTGAACCAGCTCTTCGGCATGGTGTGCTCGCGATTATAAGCATCGCCTTCTTTAGAGTAACTCGCTCCCTGAGCAGTCCCGCCAATGACATAGTTTGTGGCATTTGAATAGATATCCTGCAACTTACCGTCAGATCTCACATCAGACGTTTTATAAATGTTCCATAAATTGCTATAGGATGATCTGCTAACGAGCGTACCTTTGATCACGTTGAAAAAGGCTGTTTTCAATGTAGCCCCACTTTTGCCGTTAGTGCTTTGATAATACGTTCCGGTTCCATTGGGACCTTGTGCCCAAATGATCAACGGCACTAAGAAGAATAGTCCTAGTGCGAAAGGTCTTTTGTAAATTTTCATGAATAATCATCTTTGATAGAATTCTGTTTGCAAAGATAGACAAAAGTTAAAAATAAAAGTGTCATATCTATTCAAAAAAGATCAAACATTCATCTGATTGTAACAAGGCTGTGAGAAATTGGTCAACCCGAAAATTGTGATTACGAGAACAGAGGTTTAGAAAGATGCCAAAAGACGTACCGTTGCTTATAAGGATGGCTCTGACGTTAGTATGAAAAACATGGGGGATAGCAAAGCCCATGGGGATACAAAAGTTAACGGCAATATG
>CALNBT010000139.1 GCA_937874345.1 uncultured Prevotella sp. | reverse complement strand
AGGGGAGAAGAGGACCTTTTCAATACCAAAGAGGTATACGATTTGAACAGCCTGACCGAGATTATGGAGTGGTGTGAAGCCAAAGGTCGTGGCTATTGGGAATATGTAGAGGCATGCGAGGGCAGCGATATTTGGGATTATCTAATGGAGGCATGGAAAGTAATGAAAGATGCCGTTGAACGTGGCATTAACCACGAAGGAGCTTTGCCTGGCCCTTTAAATCTGCGTCGAAAGGCACCAACCTATTTCGTTAGGGCAAGTGGATATAAAAAGTCTTTGCAGACCCGTGGATTGGTTTACGCCTATGCACTGGCGGTAAGTGAAGAAAATGCTTCAGGAGGCACGATTGTAACAGCCCCTACCTGTGGATCATGTGGTGTATTGCCTTCAGTGCTGTATCATCTTTCAAAAGGGCACGGATTCAGTGATTCACGTATTTTACATGCGATGGCCACAGCCGGATTAATCGGGAATTTGGTCAAGCAAAATGCTTCTATTTCTGGTGCAGATGTCGGGTGTCAAGGTGAAGTAGGGGTAGCTTGCTCTATGGCCTCGGCTGCAGCTTGCCAGTTGTTTGGAGGAAGTCTTACCCAGATTGAGTATTCTGCTGAGATGGGATTGGAGCATCACTTAGGTATGACGTGCGATCCTGTTTGCGGTCTTGTTCAAATACCTTGTATAGAAAGAAACGCCTTTGCTGCTACCCGTGCACTTGATTCAAATTTATTTGCAAGCTTTTCGGATGGAAAGCATCGGGTCTCTTTTGATAAGGTGGTCAATGTCATGAAAAATACAGGCCATGATCTTCCTTCTCTTTATAAAGAGACCAGCGAAGGAGGGCTTGCTGTTGAGATTATTTAGCGAGTTGACTGAAATCCTTCCAACAGGCTGTATCGTTTACGCATCATCCGGTTGTAGATATTTCGCAACCATAGGTTACTTGTAACAATAAAGCAGCTTCCAAAAATAATCATCGAAATATAAACTACCTGCCCACTAGCAAAGCTGTGCAGGATGGTAATGATGAGGGTCGGCAGGAAAAGACAAGTCATGCTGGCAATCATTTGGATGTAATTATTTTCGATTCCGCCTTTATTGATATATTTAGAATTCATTGGCTGTGTTCGTTTGTTGAATACGGCCATCTGAAAAAGAATGAAGTACTGGAAACCTGCCGTAAAGGTGGCATAAGCCAGCAGCATCAGGATGGTCCATTTTCCTGCAAAAACGGTTGGTAACATCAGGAGGAAAGGCAAAATCAGAATGACACTATAGAAAATGTACTTTGCTCTTAGGAGTGAATATATATTTTCTTTGTGTACCATTAAGCCGTCAATGTAGTTGCCTTCATTACTCATTATGCGAATGATGATCATTGCACCGAAGATAACAAAATTGTAGCATCCTATAAATGACATCATGAATGGATTGTCGTAAACATTAGAAAAAGAAGATACCAAGGAAAATACCAGGATCAGTGAAATTGCTGCAATAAAGCTCTTGCGCGGATTTTTATTTCTAAGTATCTGCTTTATCTCCAGTTGAAGATAATGACCTATCTCGCCATAACGTTCAAAGAAACTGAAATTATTGACCAGTTTCAGTTTCTTCTGATTTTTATTCATCAACTCGCTCATCACGTGAACATACTGAATTTTGCGGTTAATCATCACCAGGATCCCAAGAAACAGCAGTAATCCGATATAGGGCAAAAGGCTTCCATCACCGATAGCTGTGCCGATTTTGGCATAAAAAGTAAAAAGATGCTCAATGCTAGGATGGGCATTTACATACCATGGCATCGCCATCAAGCCATAAACGCCAAGAGGCAGCAACCACCATAGCATCGAATCATTGATGAGTGTCCGTGCAATGTGATACCATTGGGTATTTATCAATATAAGAAGCCAATAAAAAAGTAATACTCCCAGGGATGTTGCAAGGCCAAAGCTGAACAGTACAGACATCAAAATATAGGGTACCAACATCGTAAACCACGTAAAATTAGTGGTGCTGAGAAGACTCGTACCAATAAAGTTATCGATACAAGTGTACCTGGAGATAGGGAGAATGATGTAGGGCTTGATCAGTTGTGCAGGAATCTCTTGCGCAATGAATCTGAATCCAAAGTCAATGATCAAAACAAAAGGACTGAGCGCGCAGATAAATTCAACGGTAGTAATGCTTTTGGTCTCATTAGCCAAAAGGGAAAGCATGACAGCAATGAATCCCAAATAAACCAGAACAAAAACACTGGCAATCACAACTAATACCTTGGCTGCCTTATTTTGTTCGTAACTGATGCTTCTTTTTTCTGCCAACTTTCTGTGGCGTCTTATCATTTTAAACAGATCAAAACGGTCTCGAAGCGTTGGTTGAAGGTAGTTAGAAGCAGCATTATTCATACTTGATGGTTATTCAGTTGTTTGAAAATAACAGCATTTGGTATTAACGTAAATCGATAACTTCTGCTGAAGGTGCATCTTTAGATTGGAACACGAAAATATTATCCGGCTGATTAACAGGTTTGAATGCAGTGATATTGATCGTTGTCCATGTCTTTCCCTGACGCATTTTTACCTGAGATGGCCTGTAGTTATTCTTGTTAATCAAAATATACATTTCTGGAAGTTTTGTTTTGGCATTTTGAGCGATCATATGTATTTGATAGGAAGTAGCTAAACTCTTAAAAGTCAGGCTATATCCATTTTTGTACATATTGATAAATGTATATGGATTCATAGACATTTGTTGCGATTGAGAAGGATGTGAAATGTTTACTTCGTTTGTCTTTTTCAAATAACTCCACTGCGTTTTTCCGTCATACCATACAATCGCTTGTGGTGTTCTGGCATAAAACTTATTGGCTTTTATCGCAATTTTACCGGATGTAGAACCAAGTTGTGAACCTGATATTGTAAAATTCGCACTTGCACCGCCTTTTCTTCCAACAACTGCTGCAGTCTTATCCAGGATGGAACGTGCACTCTGTGCTTCAAGATTTAGACTGATAAATAGAGTCAGCGTTACAATTGCGAATCGTAAAACTGTTAATTTAATGCACTTAGTTTTCATATCTTACATTTTTTCGTTTCATTAATAATCAAGTACGTAAGCTTTCCATGATAGATGTTAAGGATATTTCATCTTGAACCAAAACATCTCTTGGTTTGCTTCCTTGTGCAGGTCCTACGATACCGGCTGCTTCAAGCTGGTCCATCAATCGTCCAGCACGGTTGTATCCGATAGAGAACCGCCGTTGTATCATGCTGGTAGAACCAATTTTGCTCGTAACGATGGCGTGTGCTGCTTCTTCAAAGAAGGGATCCAGACTCTGCATGTCGCTGCCACCAAGACTGTTAAGCCCATTAGACTTACCCGTTTCTGCAGGTTCTGGCAATTCAAGCGGCACGACAGGACCAGGTTGGTTTGCAATATACTGGTTAATGTTGTCAATTTCTGGAGTATCTACAAAGGCACATTGTACACGCACCGGGTCATTTCCATTAAGGAAGAGCATATCTCCACGACCAACCAGCTGATTGGCACCTGGACGGTCAAGGATAGTCCTTGAGTCTATCATTGAGCTAACCTTGAATCCCATTCTACCAGGGAAGTTGGCTTTGATGTTTCCTGTAATGATAGTGGTGGTGGGTCGTTGCGTAGCAATCACCATGTGAATACCCACAGCACGAGCCAATTGCGCAATTCGGGTGATAGGCGCTTCTATTTCCCGTCCTGCAGTCATGATTAAATCACCGAACTCATCAATGATAACAACGATATAAGGCATGAACTCATGTCCTTTTGTCAAATTTAACTGATGATTGACGAACTTTCTATTGTATTCTTTAATGTTTCTTGCACCTGCAATTTTAAGCATGTCATAGCGATGATCCATTAATGTACAAAGTGAATTCAAGGTTCTTACCACTTTTGTTACATCGGTCATGATCGGTTCATCTTCATCTCCTGGAGATGCTGCCATGAAATGATCAGCGATAGGAGAATATACACTGAATTCAACTTTCTTAGGATCTATGAGTACAATCTTGAGCTCATTGGGATGCTTTTTATATAGTAGCGAAGTGATGATCGCATTCAAACCAACGGATTTTCCTTGTCCTGTTGCACCGGCGACAAGCAAATGGGGTATTTTGGCCAAGTCTACCATAAACACTTCATTGGTGATTGTCTTGCCAATGGCAAGAGGAAGCTCCATGTTTGATTCCTGATATTTCTTCGAATTCAGGATGCTTTCCATGGAGACGATACTAGGTTTCTTATTGGGGACCTCAATACCAATGGTACCTTTCCCTGGAATTGGAGCAATGATGCGGATTCCTAATGCCGATAAACTCAGTGCAATATCGTCTTCGAGATTTCTGATTTTAGAAATACGTTGACCTTCTCCAGGGGTGATTTCGTATAAAGTAATGGCAGGACCAACAGTAGCCTTAATACCTCGGATATCAACTCCAAAACTGTTCAGCACTTCAATAATTCGATTATTATTGGCTTCAATCTCTGCCATGTCCACTTGTGGGGTGTCTTCATGGTCGTATTTCTTCAACAAATCCAGCGTTGGATATTTGTAGTTGAGGAATGGTTCTTTTGGATTGATAGGTGTTTTCAAGACATCTTCAACAGACAAGGTCTTACCGGAAGCCTTTTCTGATTCATGAGCCACTTCGACGGTCAGAAGAGATCCATTCGGATTTGATGTTGATTCAGAAGAGACCTTTGAATCTTTCTTTCCTTTTTTCTTATTAAATACCGAAAAGTCGGTCAAATCTACGACTGTAGCCTTTTCTTGACTTGGAGAGTCTACAGCTTGAACGGGAGCCTCTGCTTTGGGTTCCTCTGGCTTATTATGTTTCTCTTCAGGTTCGCGATGCGTCAAATTGGTAACGGTTAAAGGTATCTTTTTGGAAAGATACTTCACAGGGTTAAGGGCTTTCCTGATTACAGTGATTGTTTCGGCACTGATATATGTTAAAAAACCAACGGCAACTAGAAATAAGATGGCCGTCAACCCCGGGGCTCCAACCAAATTCTCAAGTTGCTGTACACAATAAAGACCGTGGTTTCCTCCGGGGTTAAATACAAGATATCCCATCAATGGAGTGGCAAATTTCGCCAAAGTAACAGAACTCCATATCATGATGATGGAAAATCCTAAAAACCATTTCCATAGATTTATCTTGTAGACCCTCATCAGTTTCAATCCGACAAGGATGAAAAAGGCAGGAATCAGAAAGGCAGGAAAGCCAAAGTTAATGGTTATTAAATAATAGGATATGATTGCCCCGATGCTACCGCAGTAATTTGTGAATGAACGATTTGTATTCATCCATTCCATCGGTCTCAGATCTTCCAAAATGCTTTGGTCTGCTTTTCCAGTTGAAATATAAGATACCATTGCAATAATAACGTATATCGCTATCATCAACAGGATGATACCAAGGAGAAAATCAAATTTTTCGTTTTGGTAAATATTTTGAAAGCCGACCGCTTCCCCTAAATTTTTGGGTTTACGCTCTGCGCGTCTTTTCTTCATTGCCAACTATTATTGTATGATTTTTGTATGCAAAAATACTCGAAATAACGCAGAACGTTCCATATTTCCATAACTTTTTTCTATTTTTGCAAGTCCAAAGAATATATATAATGACAAGAACCATCTACAGCAAATTCAACAAAGAAGAAATACCGTTCCTTCCACAAGTTGTTTTTACTGGTCGCATCATCGTGGTTACAACCGACAAAATGGCTGAAAAGGCTGTTGATTTCTTGTTGACACAGCCTATTTTAGGTGTGGATACAGAAACCAAGCCTGTCTTCAGAAAAGGCCAATCGAATCAAGTGTCGCTTTTACAAGTCTCGACTCATGACACGTGCTTTCTTTTCAGATTGAATGTTTTAGGGATTCCGTCTTCTATTAAGCGATTACTTGAAAACACGAAAACTCCCATGATTGGTCTTTCTCTACATGATGATATTTCTGCCCTCCGTAAGCGAACAGATTTTAATATGGGTAATTTTATCGACCTTCAAAAGGTTGTCGGTGATATAGGTATCGCTGATTTGAGCTTGCAAAAAATATACGCTAATGTCTTTCATGAGAAGATTAGCAAGCGCCAGCGGTTGACAAATTGGGATCAAGCAGAGCTGAGTGATAAACAAAAAGTTTATGCTGCCACGGATGCTTGGGCTTGTATTCTATTGTATGAAGAGATTGAACGCCTTAAATTGACCGGCGACTATAAATTAATTAAAATTGAAAATAATCTACAAGAACTAAGTAATGTCAACATATAAAACAATATATCTAAAACGCGGTAAAGAAGAATCACTCAAGCGTTTTCATCCTTGGATCTTTTCGGGCGCCATTCAGCGCATGGACGAGGGTATAACCGAGGGTGAGGTCGTGAGAGTTTTGACAAGCAAGAACGAGTTCATTGCTGTTGGCCATTATCAGATAGGGTCCATCACAATACGAGTCTTATCATTCCGAGATATTCATATTGACGAACAATTTTGGTTGAGCAGACTACAAGCAGCTTTAAACATGCGACTAAGCATCGGGATTGCGGGTTCTCCAGAGAATAACACTTATCGGTTGGTTCATGGTGAAGGCGATAATTTGCCAGGTCTTGTTATCGATTGTTATGAAAAAACGGCAGTTGTTCAGGCACATAGTGTGGGAATGCATCTGTGTCGTGCAGATGTTTGCACAGCATTACAACAGGTGATGAAGGGATATATCGAAAACATCTATTATAAGAGCGAAACAACTCTTCCCTTTAAAGCGGATCTTGGTCAGCAGAATGAATTCTTATTTGGAGGAAGCGAAGAACGATTAGCCGTCGAAAATGGTTTAAAGTTTTATATCGATTGGGTAAAGGGGCAGAAGACAGGTTTCTTTGTCGACCAACGTGAAAATAGAAAATTGCTGGAGCAATATGCGAAAGACCGTTCTGTATTGAATATGTTTTGCTACACGGGGGGATTCTCTGTCTATGCCATGCGTGGTGGCGCTAGATTGGTTCACTCGGTTGACAGTAGTGAAAAGGCAATTGAATTGACAAATAAGAATATTGAGTTGAACTTTCCTTCCGACAGCAGACATACGGCCTATTGTGATGATGCATTTAAATATTTGGATGAACACAATGCGCAATATGATTTAATTGTGTTGGACCCTCCTGCATTTGCGAAACATCGATCAGCCTTGCGAAACGCACTTAAAGGGTATATCAGATTGAATGTTAAAGGACTGGAAAGAATCAAGCCCGGAGGAATCTTGTTTACCTTCAGCTGTTCACAAGTGGTTACGAAGGAAAATTTCAGAAATGCCGTTTTTACTGCCGCTGCACAAACCGGGCGTAAGGTGAGAATTCTGCATCAGTTGCATCAGCCTGCCGATCATCCAATTAACATTTATCATCCTGAGGGAGAATACTTAAAGGGACTTGTCTTATACGTTGAATAAATTTCTGAATCATATCCAACAGTATATTTCGGCACATCAATTATTACAAAAAACCGAATTATATTTGGTCGCCTTATCAGGTGGTGCTGATAGTGTTTGCCTTTTAAGAAGTTTATTGTCATTAGGATACCAAATTGAAGCCGTTCATTGTAACTTCAAATTGCGTGGTTCGGAGTCAGACCATGATGAAAAATTTTGCCAAACATTGTGTCAACGGCTTGGGATAAAATTGCATCTCGTGCATTTTGATACCAAAGAATATGCAAAACTACATCGTGTCAGTATCGAGATGGCGGCACGAGATTTACGCTATTCATATTTTGAACAGCTGCGAAAGGATATCCACGCCGCGGGTATTTGTGTTGGCCATCATATCGATGATAGTGTTGAGACGGTATTGATGAACCTGATTCGATCGACAGGCATTAACGGTCTCACCGGGATTGCACCCAAAAATGGATTTATTCTTCGTCCGCTTCTAAGCGTAACACATTGTGAAATAAATAATTATCTTCGATTTATTCAACAAGATTATGTAACTGACAGCAGTAATCTTGTCGCAGATGTTCAGCGAAATAAAATACGACTGGATGTGATTCCTTTACTTGAAACAATCAATCCGGCCGCAAAATTGAATATTGCGAAAACGGCAAATCGTCTTTCCGATTTGGCAGATGTACTTGAGGAAAATGTCAAAGAGCAACTTCAATGGCAACTAACTGCTGAAGGTTTTTTGGCATTCCCACTGGAAAATATCACGCATGAATACTACTTATGGTATCTGCTCAGGGATTATCATTTTACGGCAGCACAGATAGAACAGATTTTTGAGCATAAGAATGCCGGGAGCGGACGGACTTGGATGTCAGATACGCATGAAATATTGCTGGATCGCAGTCAGCTCCTGTTGGCAGAAAAGGATGAATATAGGCCTTCTAGGCTTGGTATCCCAGAGCCCGGTACATACCAATATACCCCCAAACTCAAGTTTAAATTAACAGTAGAGCCATATACAGATAAGTCGTTTATAACCAATGATAAGACGATAGCCTTTCTCGATGCAGACAAAGTCAGTTTTCCTTTAACATTCAGGCCTGTCATAGAGGGTGATAAGTTTGTACCTTTTGGCATGAAGGGAAGCAAGTTGTTGAGTGATTTTATGACAGATCATAAAATGTCACTTTTTGAAAAACGCCGCCAATTGGTCGTTACAGATTCTGAAAAAAACATTATTTGGGTCGTTAACTGCCGTCCTGACAATCGCTTTAGCGTTTCTTCACAAACTCGGTTGATACTAAAAATCGCAACGTTGCCTGAATCTTGACGGCAATGTTGAATAAACACATTTCTCACAGTTCGTTTCTGCTACATTCATCACCTTACCATTCGTCGCATTTGTTAAATTTTGTGGGCATCAATATCAATGGAATGATGTTCCAAACCCATTGAGTTTGCCCTTCAATTTGATGATGATTGCCATGCAATATGCACCATTTTGAAAATCATAAAAAGCAGAAACCGAAAAATGATTATTGCTATGAACGATTATAGTTTGGTTTGTTTCAAGAATTGTTCTGCCTTCATCAGATCATTCGGTGTATCGATACCAACCGTCTCAATGTCGGTCAGAGCCACTTTTATGCGATAACCGTTTTGTAACCATCTGAGTTGTTCCAGACTTTCTGCTAACTCTAAGCTCGATTGAGGTAGTTGAGTGATTTCTTTCAAGACCTCGAGTCGGTAAGCATAGACGCCCAAATGCTTCAAATAGGGAAAGTTAGTGACCCAATTGGCTGGTTCTTCGTTGCGAATGTAGGGCACGACAGAACGTGAAAAATACATTGCGTATCCCTGATTGTTCACAATAATTTTGGGTGAATTAGGATTTTCCAGAGCCTCCTGGCTCTCAAATGCTTTACCTAAGGTTGCAATCTGAGTTTGGTTATCAAGAAAACAATTACATAAAGCTTTCATTTGGCTTGGCTGGATGAAGGGTTCGTCTCCCTGAATGTTCAGAACAACGTCACAGTCTAGGTGTAACTTGTTGACAGCCTCTTCTATTCTGTCAGTACCACTTTTGTGTTCCGTACTAGTCATGACAACCTTTCCACCAAAGGCAATTACATGATTGAAGATTCTTTCATCGTCGGTTGCCACATAAGCTTCATCAAGTGTGGACGACACCTGTTCATAAACGCGCTGAATGACCGTTTTCCCTGCTAAAATGGCCAGTGGCTTTCCAGGAAAACGTGTTGAAGCATATCTGGCAGGGATGATCCCAATAAATTTCATAATTTGAGTGTATATTGATGCAAAGATACTAATTTTTACTAACAGACTTTGATATTTCGGGGAAAAACGTTACTTTTGAAAAGTATTAATATTGTTGTTAGAAGTGAAAAAAGAACTGTTATATCTCATGCTGCTTTTCATGCCTTTGGCAGTTTACCCCCAACAATTATCATTGGGTTCATGCAGAATAGTCGAAAGTCAAGGCAATATTCAAATCAGTGGGACCTATAAAGGCGAAATGTCTGGTGGGAAACCCAATGGAAAGGGTAGTGTCAGTTTTGAGAACGGCAATACTTATGAAGGCGAATTTGTGAAGGGTAAACGCCAGGGATATGGCATTTATACTTTTGCAGATGGTGAAAAGTACGAAGGTCAGTGGTTTCAAAATCAGCAACATGGCCGTGGAACGTATTATTTTGCCAATAACAACAAATATAACGGCCTGTGGTTTAAGGATTATCAACAGGGCCATGGAATCATGTATTACTATAATGGTGATAAATATGAAGGTGATTGGTATCATGACATGCGTCAAGGTACCGGCATTTACACATTTGCAACAGGAGCTTATTATAAAGGCGAATGGAAAAATGACCAAAAGAACGGGAAAGGTTTTTTTGATTGGGGTGACGGTTCTACCTATGATGGGCAATGGGTTAATAACTTAAGAGAAGGAAAGGGTGTTTACCATTATGCCGATGGTGACGTGTATTCCGGAGATTGGAAAGGCGATATTCAAAACGGGCAAGGCATTTATAAATTCGCTAATGGAGGAGTTTATGAGGGATCTTATGTACAAGGTGAACGAACTGGCGAAGGTATATTCAAGCTTGCCAATGGAGACAAATATACAGGACAATTTGTCAATGGAGAAAAAAGCGGTTCAGGTACGATGATTTGGGCTAATGGCGATAATTACACTGGCTATTGGAAGAATGATTTGCAAGAAGGCATTGGAAAACTAGTTAAAAAAGATGGTGATATTTTTGAAGGAAGCTTTAAAAAAGGAAAAATTGATGGTGATGTAATCATTCATTATGCTGATGGTAGCCGATTTAAAGGAGTATTTAAGAATGGAAAACGAAATGGCTTTGCTATTGAAGAGACAAAGGATGGCAAGCGTTTTGAGGGTAATTATGTAAATGATGCCCGTGATGGAAAGTTTGTTGAAAAAGATCGCAACGGTCAAATCGTTAAACGTGGCCACTATGAGAATGGACATCGAAACGAAGAATAATAAACATATTTTAAAAACCTTAATTTGTAAATATAAATAGTATGGATAACAAATCTAAACAAGCCAGCGATTCATCACATCATATTCACCAAGAGAATATCGTTCAACACCTTAAAATTGTGGAGGATGATCCATATTTGAAGCCTTATGAAAATGCCATTCAAGGAAGGCATAATCATGCTATATGGAAAATAGATCAGTTAACAGAACAAGGAAAGACTCATTTGGCTGATTTTGCTTCGGGTTATGAATATTTTGGATTACACAAGACAATCGATGGTTGGGTATTCAGAGAATGGGCACCAAATGCAACTGATATATACCTTCTTGGGGACTTTAACAACTGGAAAGACAGTGAAGACTATCGTGCCAAAAGAATCGATGGGACTGGTAATTGGGAATTAATGCTTCCTGAAGGGGCAATGAGACATGGAGATCTTTTCAAGATGCATGTCTATTGGAATGGAGGGCAAGGAGAACGGATACCTGCCTGGACACAGAGAGTTGTTCAAGACGAACATACCAAGATCTTTTCTTCTCAGGTATGGAGTCCTTCTGAGCCATATCAATGGAAAAATAATAACTTTTTGGCAAAGAAAGATCCACTTTTTATTTATGAATGCCATATCGGTATGGCTCAGGATGCAGAGAAAATTGGCAGTTATCTCGAATTTAAAGACAATGTCTTACCACGAATTGTGAAGGATGGATATAACTGTATTCAGATTATGGCAATACAAGAACATCCGTATTATGGTTCATTCGGATATCATGTCAGTTCTTTTTTCGCTGCTTCATCGCGTTTTGGAACTCCCGAGGAATTGAAAGAGTTGATCGATACTGCTCATGGAATGGGTATTGCCGTGATCATGGACATTGTTCATAGCCATGCGGTGAAGAATGAAGTTGAAGGCTTAGGGAATCTTGCCGGAGATCCACATCAATATTTTAATCAAGGTGATCGCCGCGAACATCCAGCTTGGGACAGTTTGTGTTTTGATTATGGGAAAGATGACGTTATTCATTTTCTATTATCAAACTGTAAATATTGGCTGAAAGAGTTTCATTTCGATGGTTTCCGCTTTGACGGTGTGACATCCATGTTGTATTATAGTCATGGATTGGGAGAGGCCTTTATCAGTTATGGAGATTATTTCAATGGTAGTCAGGATGACAATGCAATCTGTTATTTAATGTTGGCCAACATCCTTATTCATGAAATCAATCCTAATGCTATTACAATAGCCGAAGAAGTTAGTGGAATGCCAGGATTGGCTTCCCATGTAAAAAATGGCGGTTATGGTTTCGATTATAGAATGGCAATGAACATTCCAGACTATTGGATTAAGTCCATCAAGGAACTTAAGGATGAAGACTGGAAACCTAGTTCTATGTTTTGGGAGGTCAAGAATAGACGTCCTGATGAGAAAACCATTTCATATTGCGAAAGCCACGACCAAGCTTTGGTTGGGGATAAAACAATTATCTTTAGGTTGGTTGATGCGGATATGTATTGGCATTTCAGACGTGGAGACGAGACCTTTATGGTAAACAGGGGCATAGCCTTGCACAAAATGATACGTTTAATCACAGCCAGCACGATAAATGGCGGTTATCTAAATTTTATGGGCAACGAATTTGGGCACCCTGAATGGATCGATTTTCCACGAGAAGGCAACGGTTGGAGTTACAAGTATGCTAGAAGACAATGGAATCTTGTGGACAACAAGGATTTAGATTATCATTTCCTAGGTGAATTTGATAGAGAAATGCTGGAAACGCTCCAACGTGTTAATCAAATCAACAATACAAGAATTATTGAGATTTGGCACAATGATGGTGATCAAGTACTTTGTTATATGCGTGACTCTTTAGTTTTTGTCTTTAATTTCTCTCCATCTAGATCATATACCGATTATGGGTTCCTAGTTCCCAAGGGTTCTTATCGTGTGGTTTTGAATACTGATTCGGTGGCTTTTGGCGGAAATGGATTGGC
This sequence comes from uncultured Prevotella sp., assembly GCA_937874345.1. Lineage (GTDB taxonomy): Bacteria > Bacteroidota > Bacteroidia > Bacteroidales > Bacteroidaceae > Prevotella. The sequence goes on along the minus strand of CALNBT010000139.1, from coordinate 7,998 downwards.
AGATGACAGTATAGAACACATGACAGTACCTGATCCTCTTTATGCCAAAGATCAAAAAGAATGGCTAAAATTATACATTCCGGCAAGAAGTGCCGTTGTATTACAACTTAATGGAGCAAATAAACGATTTGAATAGATATCATATTCCTCATCAAAAGACCACTTTACTGCCCAGAATTGTCTGCAGTGTGATTTTTTGTTATTTTACATTTGTCTTTCTGTATTATTATCAGGCAGACATATTGGCTGTGGCACAACATATTTTGTCTGATGGGAAAACACATTATGACAAAACGATCGGTGCGATCCTGATTACCTTTGTGCTTTTCATACTTGAAGTAGCTATTTTTTCTTGGGTAAGATTGTCTAAGGCAGGATATGCATTGACGTTTTTCCCCTCCTTGCTCTTTCTGACCATGATAACCGATTTTGATCAGAATCTTGAAAATAAGTTCTCCTTTAGTTCGTGGCTAATTGTCTTTCCTTTGCTCATCTTGATCTGGGCTGCTGTAATGTGGATAATGAAAGAATATCTAACAGATGAACAAAAGAGCAAGCCTTATTCAATATTTTCTCACGCGATGTGGGTAAATCTCTTGGAGCTGGCAATGATGTTTTGTATGGTTTGTCTTTTCAGCAATAACAATGATGTATTTCATTATCGTGCGCGTATTGAACAAGACATAATCAAAGGTCAATATAAAGATGCGCAGTTGGTAGGTGAAAAATCAGAGGTTGCCAATCCAAATCTTGTTATGCTAAGAGCTTTTTCCTTGGCCAAGACCAATCAATTAGGAGAAAAATTATTCGAATATCCTTTAACAGGTGGGTCAAATTCCTTGATTCCAAACGACAAGAATATACAATTGTTGATGATACCCAATTCAGTATTTTATCGTTCAGTAGGGATTTCTCACCATAAGAACTTAGCTTCCATTCAAAATATAGCGGTTTCTGCAAACCAAAATCGAGTTGCAAAAATCACAAAAGATTATCTTTTGTGTGCTTACCTTTTGGATAAAAAGCTTGATCAATTCGTGAGTGTTCTTCCTAAGTATTATCCTGTGGATAGTTTATTACCGAAACATTACAAGGAGGCGCTGACCTTGTACACGCACTTACGGTCAAACCCTAAATTGGTTTATCGTCAAGAGGTGCTAGAAGCTGATTTCCAAGACTATCAAACGCTATCAAAAATGTATCCCGAAGCAAATGTCAGGAAGACAAAGCTTCGGGATGTTTATGGCAAAACCTATTGGTATTATTATCAATATCAGGCTATAGGACAGTAATCAGGCTACAAACCTTTCTGTTTTGCGATCATTGTGGCCATCTATTTTGATAGACCGGCTATTTGACCGTTTCATATGCCTTTATCCAGTTTGTGTCGATAGAAAATTGTGTGATAAATTTTTCGTTGTTCACATAGGCTTCCACTATGTCTTTTTCAGGATCATTGAATAGCGAATTTTGAAGCGATGCAGTCTTATATCGATTCATCAAACTTTCTTTATCGCTTTTATTGGAATAATTATTCCATCGATTTTGAAAACTATTGACAAAATCTACCATCGCATTGGTTTGCTTTCCCAATTCATATTCTGTGAATTTAGGATCCTCAGAAGCCTTAGATAATAAATAGAAAATAGCGTCAGCCTTAAATGTTGCAATCTTTCTATCATTTAAGTCCTTGCTCTTGTCGTTTTTTATTGACTCTGCACGATGCATGATACGGTTTACTTCATTGAAAATCGCTTGTGAATTTGCATGGACTGCAAACATGCTAGTCAGTGCAATAAACAAAATCATTTTTTTCATGATGTTCTAATTTTTTTGTTTATACTTCTTTATTTTATAACTCTTTCTTTATATTGCTTTTTGAATTTATTGGGATCGTTTTCCTTAATTTGGGTGTTGAGGATTCGTTCATTTTCATACTGGAAACTCTTTTGGTGTTTTTAGATACAAAGTCTTTCCATCCATGGTAAGGTTTACCTGATTCGGGCCTGCCAAATTGCATAAAATGACAGTAAGCTGCACCTAGTGCGTCTGTAGCATCCATGAAATCGGGCATTTCTTTTTCATCAATCTTAAGCAGACGCTGTAACATTTTGGCAACTTGTTCTTTTGTTGCACGCCCTTGACCGGTAATCGCCATCTTGATTTTTAAAGGCGCATATTCGTGGATAGGGATATCGTGGTGAATAGCAGCTGCGATTGCGACACCTTGAGCACGCCCTAATTTCAACATCGATTGCACATTTTTACCAAAAAAAGGAGCCTCAATGGCCATTTCATCAGGTAAATACGAATCGATGATACCGGTAACACGGTCGAAAATGTGACCTAATCTGAGATAGGGATCTTTGAGTTTTCGCATATCGATGATACCCATGGCTGTCAAAGATGCTTTTCCCTTGATAACCTTGATGATACCGTAACCCATAACATTGGTGCCCGGGTCAATTCCCAGAATAACTTTTTCTTCATTCATCGTGTTTGAGTCCGATTTCATCAATTTAAATGGTTGATTATAAATGCCAAAATTTTGCAACTGCGCTTTCTGTTTGTTTATCTGTCTAGATAGGGGTTGCTTGCTAATTCTGCACCTATTGTAGTCTGGTCTCCATGACCTGGAAGTACGATTGTGGTATCTGGAAGTTGTGACAGCATCCTTAGGCTTTGAATCATTTGAAACATCGAACCTCCTTTTAAGTCGGTTCTTCCGACGGATTGTTTGAATAGTGTATCGCCGGTGAAGGCCACATGTTCTTCCTGATCATAGAAAACGATACTGCCAGGTGTGTGCCCTGGCGTTTCCAAAATCGAAAATTTATGAGTGCCGTACGAGATAATATCTTCTACATTTAAGTATTTTCCTACTGTTGGAAATTCATCTTGCAGTTTGACTCCAAAAAAAGATTCTGCTTGAAGTGATAGACTTGTCATCAAATATTCATCTTCATGATGGACTTCTGGTAATAATCCATAAGTGTTGAAAATGGTATCATCCCCAAAATGGTGATCGAGATGACCATGCGTTGCTATTAAATGCACGGGGGTCAATTTGTTTTCATCAATGTATTTGACAATAGAATCTCGCTCTTCTAGAGAGTACAAGCCGCAGTCAATAATAACACATTCCTTTGATTCGTCATGTACAACATAACAATTTTCTTGAATCAATTCGGCTACAAATACTTTGATTTTTATCATATGATGAATATTAACGGATGTCTAATTTATTGCTTAGAGAGGCAAATATACAATATTTTTTTCTTTGAACCACTCTTCTTCAAACCAATTACTGATTGGAGTCACTTCTGCAATGTGATGATATGGACCGATTTCATTTTCTAAACTACCGCCTTTCAGACAAATGATTCCATTCGGTAGTACATTCGTTTGTTTCTTTTCAATGTTTTTTAGAACGATTTTGGACATATCAGCCAAAGGCATTACGGCTCTACTAACAATAAAATGAAACTTTCCATGTTCTTCTTCGCCTCTAATCTGTTTTGCTTCAACATTCTGGAGGTTTAATGCATTTGATATTTCGGTTGCAACTCTTATTTTTTTCCCTGTTCCATCTATCAATGTAAATTGACATTCAGGGAAAAGTATTGCCAAAGGAATTCCGGGAAATCCGCCTCCTGTACCAAAATCCAAGATTTTAGTATTTGGTTTGAAATGCAAGAGCAGGGCAATACTTAGTGAGTGGAGTACATGATGCTCATAAAGATGATCGATGTCTTTTCGTGAAATGACATTGATTTTGGCATTCCATTCATGATATAATTCATCAAGCATCGTCAATTGCCTGATCTGCTCTTCTGTTAATTCTTTAAAGTATTTGAGTATTTCTTCCATCGGTTATTTCAAATATTTTTCGATTTCATCGTGTTTCAGTTCAACGTTTATTTCCCCAAAATGGTGTGGAGCAATCTGGTCTTCTTCAAAAATGAAAGTAATATTGCCATTATGAAAAATATAATTATCAGGGATATAAGGCTGAATGTCACCAAAAATGCCCTTACTCCTTAATTCTGTCAAGTCTTTTGTCTTAAATTCTTTCATTAATTTTGCGATAATGGCATCTAGTATGGATGTCTCAGAACCTTCAATAAATATATCTTTCAATGTGATAATCTTTCCACTGGTTGTATTGAAATGAATGACTTGCTTTTGATTGCTCTCATGTTTTCCATCTTCAGTTTTCGTAATCTTCAAAATGTATGTAAGAACTTGTTTATCACTAATTTGAGCTTTTGTCGATAAACGAAAGAAACAATTATAAAATGATCCATTTTGTTTATCTTCTCTAAATAACGGACCATTGTAATCTCTATATTCCTGAAAGTAATTTTTGATAAATGTATCTACCGATGATTTTATTTTTTTTGATCCGTCATGTTGCAAAAAAAGCTCAGATGAAAGAATTCCTGATTGAATTAGCTGTTGATTGATGATATTTGCGTTTTTTCCTCTCAAATATTGCATATTAATTTTTATTTCTGCTTTTGGAGAATTTGAATCGTTTGTAAGGTATAATGTTGAGTCGGCAACTATAGAGTCGATCTCTAAACCTTCCATTTTGGCTAAATAATGATTTGTGTTGCTACAAGCAAACATGAAAATAATCACACTAAAGGCAATTACTAGATTTCTCATTCTTCTATTTTGTACAAAATTACAAATATTTTTTGTACCTTTGTCATGTACTTCTTTAAAATTAAGTAAAAATGTATAATGCAGTCCTTTTTGACTTAGATGGTGTTATCTTAGACACCGAACCAGAATATACGCGTTTTTGGAGTGAATTGGAGATGCCCTTTCGTCCAGACCTTCCTGATTTTGCACATCTTATCAAAGGTCAGACCCTTTCCCAAATATTAGAAAAGTATTATGATGATGAAAATATCAAATTGCAGCTTATCAAAAAGGTAAATGAGTTGGAAACGAATATGCATTTTGAGTATATCCCTGGTTTTGTAGATTTTATCACTCATCTGAAAGGTTTGAATCTCCATACGGCAATTGTGACCAGCAGCAACTTAGAAAAAATGACGAATGTTTATAAACAACATCCAGAATTGGTTACTGATTTTGATGAGATTTTGACGAGTGAAGACTTTCAAAGAAGCAAACCTTATCCTGATTGTTATTTGACAGCTGCTGAACGTTTAGGCGTATCGGTTAATGAATGTGTTGTTTTCGAGGACAGTCTTAATGGATTGACTGCAGCTAACAATGCTCACATGAAAGTTTGTGGATTAGCTACAACATTGCCTGCAGACAAAATTAAACCTTTCTCAGATGCGATTTTTGACGATTTCATCGGTCTTTCGTTTGATCAAGTTTGTAAACTACTGAAAAATTAGAGCAATAACCCATAGTTCTGTGAAGTCTCAATAATTACGATGAAATCGGTATTTAATGATAAAATGAATAATTATATACTGAAAACATTTTTAGCTTGAAGGTCTAATGAGTAGAACGATATCAACTTTACAGAGTTTGCCGTATGTTCCCTGTTTCGTGTCCCGTATCTTTAGAAATTCATTTTTTTTGAAGCAATCCGATTTGTTTTTCGAAGGATCTTGTTGAAAACTTTGATTATATGAAATAATTTTCATAAGATACCGTTTACTAATTGATGAACAAAATAATAACAGGCATAGTCGGTTTCTTAGTCTTATTTGGGCTATATTCTTGCAATGGTGAAGATTCTTTTTCTACATCAACGAATTTGCAATTACAGTTTTCTGCAGACAGCATCCTTCTGGATACGCTTTTCTCAAATGTCCCCTCGACTGCCAAATCTTTTTGGGTATACAACTATTCTAGCGATGGCATAAAATGTTCAAATGTACGGTTGGAAAGAGGCAATCAGACAGGTTTCCGTGTTAATGTAGATGGAATTTATTTGAGTGGAAATGTTGGTTATCAAACTTCAGATATAACAATTAGAAAAAATGATAGTATTCGTGTTTATGTAGAATTAACATCGCCCAAAAATTATCAGGATAAGCCCTCTTTTCTTGAGGACAATTTGGTGTTTGCGCTCGAAAATGGAAAAGTACAGAAAGTTAATCTGAATGCTTATTCATGGGATGGCATTTTTTTGAACAATTATCATGTTAAAGAAGATGATACCTTGTCTTCTTCGAAACCAATTATTGTTTATGGAGGTATTGTTGTTGACAGTGCAAAGACTTTAACCGTTTTGCCAGGCACAACACTTTATTTCCATGCAAATGCAGGTTTGGATGTGCATGGTAGGTTGATCTCTGCTGGAACAATGGAACATCCTGTTACATTTAGAGGAGATAGATTGGATAATATGTTTGATTATTTGCCGTACGATCGTGTGAGTGGTCAATGGAAAGGGCTTCATATCTATTCATCATCGTATGATAATATTTTGTCCTTCACAGATTTACATAGCGCTTTTCATGGAATTGTTATTGACTCAGCAGATGTTCAACGTAAAAAGTTGACAATTAATGCATCGACCGTTCATAATTGTCAAGGTTATGATTTATTGTCGAAGAATGCTAATATAAGTATATCCAATTCAGTCTTCTCTAATTCTCTAAAAGATTGTATTTGTTTAGATGGGGGAGATGTTACGATAAATGGATGCACATTGGCACAGTTTTATCCTTTTGATTCTCAAAGAGGTGTAGCCTTGCAATTTGGGTCAGAGAATTCAGCATTACGCTTTCAATGCTTGAACAGTCTAATAACAGGCTATGGAGACGATGAATTGCTATTCAATCCGGAAAAAGGGAACCTGCCTTTGGAGTTTGCGATAAATCATTGTCTTATCAGAACTCCTGAGGATGCGCTGAAAAATGATGTTCGGTTTTCGAATAACATTTTCGAAAATTTAAAAGATACCACTATAGCAGGATATAAAAACTTTGTTCTCGTTGATGCGAATCTTTTAAAGTATCAATTCGAACTGAAAGAACATTCTTTAGCAATTGATGCTGGTGATCCACAAACCAGCTTGCCAAATGACCGGTTTGGTAGAATGAGAGACAACTCACCTGACATAGGGGCTTTTGAATATATTAATAAATAAAGATATGAAGCATTTGAACTTACAAATCAATTATGAAAGTTACCAAATGGATGAACTATCGCTACCAGATAGAGAACTCATTAAGAATGCTATTAAGGCCACAGATAATGCATATGCCAACTATAGCCACTTCTATGTAGGTGCAGCATTAAGATTGGCAAATCAACAAATAGTGATTGGCGCCAATCAAGAAAATGCGGCATTTCCATCGGGGCTCTGTGCTGAACGCACAGCCATTTTTGCAGCACAGGCGAATTTCCCTGATCAGCCAATTGAAACATTAGCTATTGCAGCACGCACAGAAAATGGGCTATTAGTTCAACCTATTACACCTTGTGGTGCATGTCGACAAGTGATGTTGGAAATAGAGGATAGGTACAAACAACCCGTCCGAATTTTGCTTTATGGAACAGACCAAATTTACTGCATTGAATCAGTAAAGGATTTGTTGCCGTTTTCATTTGTTGATGCTAATATGCATCTCTAGTGACACTTGTTAATAAATTTTAAAACGTTTGGTTTTTTGAGTGAACTGCTTGCATTGAGAAAATTATTTACTACCTTTGCAACCGCATTTGAAGAGAATGTTCGGCAGTATGCAGGCAATATGGAAGCGTGGGTGAGTGGCTGAAACCACCAGTTTGCTAAACTGACGTACGGGTAACCGTACCGGGGGTTCGAATCCCCCCGCTTCCGCCATTATTAGGTCGGTTCATCTAATGGTTAGGATACAAGATTCTCAATCTTGGCATACGAGTTCGATTCTCGTACCGACTACAACAACGCCTTGTAAATAGCACTATTTGCAAGGCGTTGTTCTAGTCGGGGGAAGCTACGGCTCAGTAGGAAAAAGGGCTCAGTAGGAAAAAGGTGGGGGGATATTTTTTTCTTCTCAATATTTTTCCTTC
>CALNBT010000138.1 GCA_937874345.1 uncultured Prevotella sp. | reverse complement strand
TCTTTTTCAGACAATCTCTTAAATTTGTTCTTTCTGATTGCGTCTTCTGTGTCCCTTTTCGTACTTTCATTTCCATTTCCATTTCCTTTTTCTTTCTTCGTATTTTTGTCCAAAAACTTTGAAGTGTCATTAAAATGTCGTATTTTTGCACATCAAACGGGGGTATATATACCTGAAAAATAGGGACGTTTAGTTAGATGTTTATTGAAAACTACCAACTTAAGGACTACTATTTAAACGTATAAGGAAATTATTCTAACATTTAAATACTTAAATTTCAATCATTTATGTGGTTAATCAATTCCTCTATTGGTAGAAAGGTTGTAATGTCGGTCACTGGCATTTCGCTTATTCTATTCCTGACCTTTCACATGTCAATGAACGTTGTGGCACTCTTCTCTGGAGAGGCTTACAACATGGTATGTGAATTCTTGGGTGCCAACTGGTATGCTGTTGTGGCGACAATTGCACTTGCAGCGTTGGCTGTCATTCACATTGTCTATGCATTTATTTTGACAGCACAAAACCGTTTGGCTCGTGGCAATGAACGTTATGCAGTAACATCCAGAAATCCTAAAGTAGAATGGACCTCTCAAAACATGTTGGTTTTGGGCATCATTGTGCTACTTGGATTATTGCTCCATTTGTTCAACTTTTGGTATAACATGATGTTTGCCGAGTTGATTGGTAGTCCAGCGAAGTTCTCTCCTGCAGATGGCTTTTCGTATATCAAGGACACTTTTGCCAATCCTGTTTATGTGGTATTATACATCATCTGGCTTTTTACGATCTGGCTCCATCTTACCCATGGATTCTGGAGCGCATTGCAGACGCTAGGCCTCAATGGTAAAACTTGGTTTGCCCGTTGGAAGACAATCGGTATTGTATATGCAACATTGCTGATGCTTGGCTTCTTGGTTGTTGTACTTGCATTTGCCTTCGGATTTGCGCCCAGTCTTTGTGGTGCTTAATCATGTTTAATCTCTAAATTTGAAGTATATCATGTCTCAAATAAATTCAAAAATTCCTGAAGGACCAGTAGCTGACAAATGGACTAATTATAAAGCCCATCAGCGTTTGGTTAATCCTAAAAATAAAATGAAACTGGATGTCATCGTGGTAGGAACAGGTTTGGCTGGTGCCAGCGCTGCTTCTTCACTTGGTGAAATGGGCTTTAATGTCCTGAATTTCTGCATCCAGGATTCTCCTCGTCGTGCTCACTCTATTGCAGCGCAAGGAGGTATTAATGCAGCAAAGAACTATCAGAACGACGGTGACTCTATTTATCGTCTTTTTTATGATACTGTAAAGGGTGGCGACTATCGTGCACGCGAAGCGAACGTATATCGTTTGGCTGAGGTATCTAATAATATCATTGACCAGTGTGTTGCACAGGGCGTTCCTTTTGCTCGCGAATACGGTGGCATGTTGTCAAACCGTTCTTTCGGTGGTGCACAGGTTAGCCGTACTTTCTATGCAAAAGGTCAGACTGGTCAGCAGTTGTTGCTGGGTGCTTATTCATCATTGAGCCGCCAGGTACATGATGGTAAGGTTAAACTGTATACCCGTTACGAGATGGAAGACGTTGTTATCGTCGACGGTCGTGCTCGTGGTATTATCGCAAAGAACCTGGTTACCGGAAAACTTGAACGTTTTTCTGCCAATGCAGTTGTGATAGCAACCGGTGGATATGGCAATACCTACTTTCTTTCTACCAATGCTATGGGATGCAATTGCACCGCTGCCATCCAGTGTTATCGTAAGGGAGCCTACTTTGCTAATCCTTCTTACGTACAGATTCATCCAACATGTATTCCGGTTCACGGAGACAAGCAGTCTAAGCTGACATTGATGTCAGAGTCTCTGCGTAATGATGGCCGTATCTGGGTACCCAAAAAATTGGAAGATGCGAAGGCATTGCAGGCCGGAACAAAGAAAGGTTCCGAAATTCCTGAGGAAGACCGAGACTATTATTTGGAACGTCGCTATCCAGCTTTCGGTAACTTGGTTCCCCGTGATGTTGCTTCTCGTGCTGCAAAAGAGCGTTGTGACAAGGGCTATGGTGTCAACAATACCGGTTTGGCAGTATTCTTGGATTTCTCAGAGAGCATCGAGCGCTTCGGCTTGGATGTTATCCTCCAGCGTTATGGTAACTTGTTCGACATGTATGAAGAGATTACCGATGTTAATCCTGGAGAGATGGCCAGCGAGATCAATGGCATGAAATATTATAATCCGATGATGATTTATCCTGCCATCCACTATACTATGGGTGGTATCTGGGTAGATTACGAGCTGCAGACATCTATCGAAGGTTTGTATGCTATTGGTGAGTGTAATTTCTCTGACCATGGTGCCAACCGTTTGGGTGCTTCGGCTTTGATGCAAGGCTTGGCAGATGGTTATTTTGTATTGCCATATACCATTCAAAACTATTTGGCAGATCAGGCTGTTTGGCCTCGTCTGTCTACCGATCTTCCTGAATTTGTGGAAGCAGAAAAGGGTGTTCAGGCAGAAATAGACCGTTTGATGGGCATACAAGGAAAACGTTCTGTTGACTCCATCCATAAGGAACTGGGTCATATCATGTGGGAACACGTAGGTATGGGACGTACAGCCGAAGGCCTGTCAGAAGGCCTTGAAAAGATCAAGAAGTTGAGAAAAGAATTCGAAACCAACCTCTTCATTCCTGGAAGCAAGGAAGGTTTGAACGTTGAGCTTGATAAAGCAATCCATTTGCGCGACTTCATCATTATGGGTGAATTAGTTGCTCATGATGCACTTTCTCGCAACGAGAGTTGTGGTGGCCATTTCCGTGAAGAGTATCAGACCGAGGAAGGCGAGGCAAAACGTGATGATGAGAACTTTTTCTATGTAGGTTGCTGGAAGTATCAGGGTAACGACGAAACCGCCCCTGAGCTGATTAAGGAGCCACTTGAATATGAAGCTATCAAGGTTCAAACACGTAATTACAAGAACTAAGAGCAGGAGATCGTATTAATAACATCTCAACTCGTTCAAAAAAAATAGAATACAATGGATAATAATATAAGTTTCACACTAAAAGTATGGCGTCAGAATGGACCCCGCGCTAAAGGTCACTTTGACACCTTTGAGATGAAGGATATCCCAGGAGATACATCCTTTCTCGAAATGTTGGATATCCTCAACGAACAGCTGATTGAAAGTGGAAAAGAGCCTTTCGTGTTTGACCACGACTGTCGTGAAGGAATTTGTGGTATGTGTTCTCTCTACATCAATGGTCACCCTCATGGACCTGCAACAGGCGTAACGACCTGCCAGCTGTACATCCGCCGTTTCCACGATGGAGACGTCATTACTGTAGAGCCATGGCGTTCTGCTGCATTCCCTATTATCAAGGACTGTATGGTAGACCGTAGTGCATTCGACAAGATCATTCAGGCTGGAGGTTACACATCCGTACGTGCTGGACAGGCTCAGGATGCAAATGCAATCCTGATCCCGAAAGATAATGCCGACGAGGCCATGGACTGTGCTACATGTATCGGTTGCGGTGCTTGTGTTGCTGCATGTAAAAATGGTTCTGCCATGCTCTTTGTCAGCTCAAAAGTAAGCCAGTTGGCATTACTTCCTCAGGGGCGTCCCGAGGCAGCTAAGCGTGCAAAGGCTATGGTGATGAAGATGGAAGAACTGGGCTTCGGTAACTGTACCAATACACGTGCCTGCGAAGCAGAGTGTCCAAAGAACGAATCTATTGCCAACATTGCACGTTTGAACCGCGAGTTTATCACGGCTAAACTGAAGGATTAATACCTGCATGGATTTCTAACAAACATTTGTTGAAAATTACTTTGTTTGAAAATAATATCTGAACTTCCGCTTCTTCAAGAGGTGGAAGTTCTTTTTTTAACCCGATATCCTTCGTTTTGTTTACTTCCCCTTTTATAATCCACCAGAGACTGCAAATCATTTAGATGAAGCAGCCGTTGTTTGACGAGCTTTGTTAAGATCGATTTCAAGCGATACTTGGTGATATTGATTTATGATGGATAAAGTCTTTGTAATTACTTGAATAATAGTGATTTGCAAAATG
>CALNBT010000137.1 GCA_937874345.1 uncultured Prevotella sp. | reverse complement strand
TTGCTGTTGGCAATGTATCTGTTAAACCATTATCCATGTAATTGTAAAGCAATATGGCGCATCTTGTCAACCGATTTCATGCAAATTGATCGGCGCTTTCAATGGTATTGTAAGTTGCTGTATGTTAAATGGTTATCTTGCATTTACCTTTCAAATGCAGCATGGTGGTGTTTCATTTGTCGCTTTTGAATCGTTTGTAGAATGAATATTGTAATTTTGCGTTTTTCAGATCGAAATATTTCTATTCATGAATAGAGACAAAGTATGCTTACGATGGCAAACAAGACAAGATGTCGCATTGGCATTTTCATAAATGTTGTTTGGTGCGGTTGTGCCCCATGGGGCTTTTTGAAACGTTTTTGTTCGGATTCGGGGAAATCTTTCCACACACAAAAAGACTTCTTTGGTACAAAATACGATGGTTAATGTGGCATTGATTTTCATGGTAATCATGATAGCCTTATGCTTTTTGCAAACTTTACGACATACCGATAAGGGATTGGCTGTATAAAAATTCTTTAAGTGGGGCCAAACGACATTGGTTGTGCCAAGTAGAAAGTAGCTTCCTGGTTTTAAACACATTTAACCGGCAACGTTATACAGTAGTATCGATTGCCGGTCAAATATTTTTATCGCTTACTTCTTCTAATGATAATGCCCGATAGAAGAAATCTTGTTACATTGAAACCGATTTGTTGAGCAGGTAACTGTCTAAGATTACCATTGCAGCCATTGCCTCTACAATGGGAACGGCTCTAGGTACCACACACGAATCGTGTCTGCCGCGAGCCTTAAACGTTGTTGGGTTTCCGTCAACATCAACCGTATGTTGTTCCATTAAGATGGTTGAAACGGGTTTAAATGCGACTCTGAAATAGATATCTTCGCCATTGCTGATACCACCTTGAATGCCACCGTTGTGATTGGTGACTGTTTGGATCGTACCGTTGTCATTGACAAAGACATCGTTCAGTTCACTACCTTTGAAGTTTACGCTGTTAAATCCTTCGCCATATTCAAAGCCTTTCACGGCATTGATCGATAGCATGGCACCGCCGAGCTGTGCATGCAGTTTACCAAACTCTGGCTCACCTAGACCAACAGGACATCCCTTGATAACACAAGTCACGATTCCACCTAATGTGTTGCCTACTTTCTTGGCCTCTCGGATAATG
>CALNBT010000136.1 GCA_937874345.1 uncultured Prevotella sp. | reverse complement strand
GTCAATACATTCCTTTAAAGGTAAATGCGGCGGGTGTAATGCCAATCATTTTCGCGCAGGCGATTATGTTTTTACCGATGTCGTTGACACAATTCTTCCCGAATGTTCAATCTGACTTTCTGAATTCATTGAGTAACTATACTTCCGTAACGTATAATGTTGTATTCGCATTATTGATTATTGCGTTTACTTTCTTCTATACGGCGATCATGGTTAACCCTCAACAGATGTCAGAGGACATGAAGAAGAACGGTGGTTTTATTCCAGGTATCAAACCAGGTTATGAGACCAACATGTTTATCGACAACGTAATATCACATATTACCTTCCCTGGTGCTGTATTTGTGGCGATCATTGCGATCTTGCCAGCAATTGCAACATTATTTGGAGTAAACAATCAATTTGCACATTTCTATGGTGGTACATCCCTATTGATCTTAGTAGGTGTTGTATTGGATACGATTCAGCAAATTGAAAGTCATTTGTTAATGCGTCATTATGATGGATTGATGAAAACAGGTCGTGTAAAAGGTAGAAGCACTGCGACTACTGTTGAAGGCTATGATCAATCCGCATTATAATTTTGAATGTCTAAAGTATATTATAAAACAGCAGATGAAATTGAGCAAGTGCGAGAGTCAGCAAATGTACTCTCGCAATTACTTGCTGAAATTGCAGGATTAGTAAAGCCGGGGATTACGACTTTATCATTAGATAAATTTGCCTTCGACTTTATTAAGGACCATAAAGGAACCCCAGCATTTTTAAATTACCAAGGATTCCCATATTCATTATGTATTTCAGTGAATGACCAAGTTGTTCATGGATTTCCAAGTGATTATGTTTTGAAAGATGGGGATATCGTTACGGTAGATGGTGGTGTGAATTTGAATGGTTTTATTAGTGATTCTGCATATACGTTTGCTGTCGGTGAGATTTCTGAAGAAGCGAAACAATTGTTAGAAGTAACAAAAGGATCTTTACAAGCAGGAATCGAACAAGCAATCGCGGGCAAGCGAATAGGAGATATCTCGGCTGCCGTTCAAGAATATGTAGCACCATATCGTTATGGTATTGTTCGGGAACTGGTTGGTCATGGAGTTGGATTTCATTTACACGAGAAACCGGAGGTTCCGAATTACGGCAAACGTGGTTCAGGGCCGAAGTTGGAAGAAGGATTGGTGATCTGTATTGAGCCAATGATCAATGCCGGCAAGGCAGGGGTTAAGTTTTGGGATGACGGATGGACAGTGAGTACAGTTGATGGAAAGCTTTCAGCACATTTCGAACAGATGGTTTCGATTCAGAAAGGTACTCCGGATGTGTTATTGAATTTTGACGCGATTGAGAAAGTTTTAAATAAAAAGTAGTTGGTATTCAATTATTTTATTTATCTTTGCACTCCTGTTTGCGGGTATATCATCATTTAAAATACGAGATTATATGGCTAAACAAGCCTCGATTGAACAAGACGGCATAATCAAAGAAGCGTTATCTAACGCGATGTTTCGCGTAGAATTAGAGAATGGGCATGAAATTATTGCACATATTTCTGGTAAGATGCGCATGCATTATATCAAGATATTACCAGGTGACAAAGTGAAGTTAGAAATGTCACCATATGATTTAACAAAAGGAAGAATTACATACCGCTATAAATAAACGTAAGTTTCTTCAATAAATAGCTTTTAAAAATTTACTGTAATGAAAGTTAGAGCATCAATAAAAAAACGT
>CALNBT010000135.1 GCA_937874345.1 uncultured Prevotella sp. | reverse complement strand
AACTTCATCAGTTTCCATCCATTTTTCTTAAGTTGGAAGACCATTTCTATTTCCAGATCGTTGGCAATGCCACGAACGACAAATACCTTTTGTTTTCCGGCCACATATTTCTGCCCGTAAAGAATGTTGTATATCAAGCCTTTGGGAATGAAAGGAGGTTTAAAACCAGGCCATTGCTCTGGAATAATGGTACCCGTGATGGTATTGAAATCGTCATCCGGATCGGGCGCCGTAAACACAACTTTATCATTCATACTCTTTATCTGGAAAACACTGTCGGTAGAAAATCGCTGATAAAAATGCAGAAACGACCCGTTGGCAGTACTGTGCACCGAGATGAAGGCAATTGAGGTCAGCGTCCATTCGCCTTGAAGCTTGTCAAACTTGAACTGTTTGACAATATTGTTCTTCAGCAAGATCTTTTCTACCGTGACCTGGTGAATAGAAGTATCTTTTACGACAGCCATCTGTTTGAGGTTGTCGAAAATTAAAGTATAATACCCCTGCCGCATGAAGAAATAATCCATTTTCCACTGGCCTTTGGTGATTTGTTTCTCAACTTTTCCATCCTTGTATACAGGTAGCGGGAATTTGATGCGCTTGAACTGCAATTTTTTATTTGCAGCAAAGTTAAAGAAAAAGTCATCAAACAACTCGTCTGCTGCTTTCGACAATGGTGTTTGAGATATCAGCGTTGAAAGAGTATCTTCAGCCATGGTGTCCTCAGCCATCGAGTCTGCAGATAAAGAATCTGCTGTCTGATTTTTTTTGTCTACACAACCATAGGTAGAAAAAAGCATAGAACCTACCACTAAAATGGTGAGGACCAGAAACGGGAGTTTTCTCATATAAAAGTTTAATTTGTTTTCTCTCTCAAAAGAATCAAATATCTTATACCTACTCAAAACACCATTCAACATGATGATGAAGTGGGTGCAGTTTGTTTCATCCAGAAATCTGTGACACGAAATCAGACAAGTAGACTTGAGTTGCTAAGGTGCCGCTTAATTTATGCAAAAATACGACTTTATTTCGATATAGTTCTTATTTTTAAGCCAAAAATATTACCTTTGCATGGAGGAAAATAAATAAGTATGATACTTGATAAAATTGATGAACTTCTCAAAGAAGTGAGCAATCTCACAGCGAAGAATGCCGAAGAGGTTGAACAATTACGTTTGAAATATCTCAGCAAGAAGGGTGAAATCAACGCCTTGATGGCCGATTTCCGTAACGTGGCCTCTGACCAGAAGAAAACTGTCGGCATGAAAATCAATGAATTGAAACAAGTGGCTGTCGACAAGATCAATGCACTGAGAGATCAGGCAGAGACAAGTGCTGATGACACTGTTGTCGTTGACCTTACCCGTACGGCTTATCCAATTCAATTGGGAACACGCCATCCGCTGACAATTGTCAAGAACGAGATTTGTGATATCTTCCAACGTATGGGATTTGTATTGTCTGATGGACCCGAAATAGACGACGACTTGCATATCTTTACAAAACTGAATTTTGCTGCCGATCATCCCGCACGAGACATGCAAGACACTTTCTTTGTCAACCGTCATCCAAATGATGTTACCAAGAATGTTCTCCTTCGCTCACATACTTCCGGCGACCAGGCTCATTATATGGAAACCCATCAACCTCCTATCCGCATCATCTGCCCGGGAAGAGTATACCGCAACGAAGCGATTTCTTCGCGTGCACACTGCTTTTTCCATCAAGTTGAAGGTTTATATATTGACAAGAACGTCTCGTTTACAGACTTAAAGCAAGTATTGCTGACTTTTGCGCGCGAGATGTTTGGACCAGATACAGATATCCGTTTGCGTCCTAGCTATTTCCCATTCACCGAGCCTAGTGCCGAAATGGATGTCTCGTGCTTTATCTGTGGCGGCGAAGGTTGCAGCTTCTGCAAGAATACAGGATGGGTAGAAATCTTGGGATGCGGTATGGTTGACCCCAATGTGCTTGAAGCATGCGGCATCGATAGCAGTATCTATACCGGGTATGCTTTCGGTATGGGTGTAGAACGAATTACAAATCTGAAATACAGAGTCAGTGACTTGCGTATGTTCTCAGAAAATGATATGCGCTTCTTGAAAGAATTTGAAGCAGCCAACTAATTGTTTTTGATCAATGTGTTGATCGGCAATTGTTTTTTTATTAAAATATAAAGGCAGCCCCCATCGGAGCTGCCTTTTTGATTGATAACCCAAAACATGACATACAGTGATTACTCTTTGATCTTCTCGTAATATTTCAATGAGCCAAACTGAGGATTGCCGGGATGCAACATAATGATCAGATCGTTAAGAAGATAGTCGGGACGGAAGGGCGTTTCCTCAAATAATGGTTTTACACTGCCGTTACACTCGAAGATATCTCCATTTTTGAACGCTTGAAGGCCATCATATCCGTGATACTCTGCCAACAAATCCTTTCTGCTCAACAAACGATCGCCATTGAACTTGAAAGCCCACACATCACTGTTGCCAGCCTTTTCTAAGACCTGTTCGAAGGATAACGCCAGACTGCCGCTGTGTTGATCATACGCAAAAGCATATTTTCCACCAGCATCTGCAATCATCTGTCCAATGGTACTTTGCCCACCCGGACAATACCATACGCTTCCTGTTTTTCGTTCTGTCAGAATAGAACGTCCCAAAGGCAACTTGGCAACCTCAGCTTTTAAACCATTATAAGTACTGTCTACCACGTGAAAGAGAGAATCGGCAGATTTTTCTCGGCCAAAAAGCATGCCATAAAACTTCATCCATTCGGCTCTGCCTAATGCTGATGTCTCCATATAATCGGCCATTTCGATCAAAGGGACCTCTAATGCACCCAGTTGACCATATCCTCCGCTATTGGCGAAAGGTGACAGAAAAATGGCATCGGACGACAAGTCAATAATTTTTTCGACCATGGGTGCCATGGCATCACCACAGTCAACAATTTTTTTTTCAGCAACCCGTTGATGAACAGCTGGAATAAGCATGTATCTCAAATCGGCCACGCCAGCCACCTGGTCAAGGGCACCCAACTCTTCAGTCAGTTTGCATAAGGCAGTTGCAAAAACAACACCTCGTTTGATGGGCGTATACACAATTGTTCCTTGTGGCAGATGGTTTACCGTATCAGAATCTTTACGTGCTACCAGTATATAGGTATGCAGTGTTTTGCCCTCATTCCACGGATCCTTTAGGTTGACAACTGTAAATTTCGGATATTTCACTGCCGAGAGATGCTGGGCATACTGGAACTTGATTGAATCTCCCTTCACTGAGACTTCATGCCTGTTTCGTTGATAACAGCCACTTAAAGACAACGATGTCAGAAATATGATGAGTGTGGAGAGTTTCGTTAAGGTTATATTTTTCATGTTTATAGTATCTATCCTTTTCTTAAAAAACCTAATTTTGATACAAAAATACAAAAAGAAAGCCAACCTCCACCTTCATTCGTCTCTTTTTCTTCCAATATTCGAAGATCGTAGGTCTGTTTTAAAATGAACCCCAAAAGTTTTTGTATACTTTTGGGGTTCAGCTCCAATTGTGATGGTTTCAAACCAGACGAAGTTTATTTCTTTTGAACTGACAATGTTGCTGGTGCCATGCCTTTGCTACAGTCAATAGTAAAGACATAGGTCTCACCATCCGTCAACTGAAGTCCATCTTGGAGGTAAATATTACCATCGTCATGGCCTCCGGTGCCGTCACCTACAAGGAAAGTAGGATTGGTTGTCGTCAGATAATAGTCGGCCGCCTTTCCCTTAAACTCGGTACCCCAACCAGCCTGACCAAAGAACTTGAAATTAACGCTATTGCCAGCTTTCAGTTGTTTTCCCACTGTGAGGGTCATTTGATATACTTTCGGTTTAATGGGAGCCAAACTGAGTGCATGATCCGTATCTGTTGACCAACTCTGTGCATTACTATAATTAGGCTTGCCAAAGATCGCGTCACCGATGAGCCAAATAGCTCCAGTTCCATCTGCATTAAGTTTGGCGGGATCTGCACCATTTGTAGGATAGATACGGAATCCATTTTGTGCAAAGACTGCTTTGATGTTATAAGTGCCCGTAATGGCATTGAAGGTATAGCTACCGTCCGAATTGCGGGTAAAGAAATCGGGATCGTAATACCAATCCGCACTCTTAACTGCAGCATCCCCAACGAATTCATAGATATTGCCCTGTATCAATGTCCCGGTAAAGATATTTTTTCCATCAGCATTTTCGAAATTCAATGTTGGAACGTCAGTTTTCTCGACATTCACCTTACCATTGGCAACACCCTTTGTCAAATCTAGGGTGAACTTATAAGTTTCACCACTCTTCAAAACCACTCCATCCTTCAGATGTATGTTACCATCGGCGGCGTTTACATAGAACCATGGGTTATCTGCTGAGATGGCATGATCTCCTGATGCCTTGAACTCGGTTCCCCAACCAGCTTGTCCAAAGAACTTGAAATCAACATTGGTACCAGGTTTGAGTTGTTTGCCAATCGTAAAGGTTACTTGATAAACCTTATCAGCAACAGGTGCCATGCATAGTGCGTGATCTGTATCTGGCCACCAGCCCTGTGCATGTGCATAAGTTGGCTTGCCAAACATATCACCGCCAATAATCCAGACTGCGCCAGTTCCGTCGGCATTCAGCGTGGCAGGATCCTTACCGTTTACGGCAAAGATACGGAAACCATTCTCTTCGAATACGGCTTTGATGGTATATGTACCGGTAAGTGCAGTGAAAGTGAATGTACCATCTGCATTACGTGTAAAGAAATCGGGATCGTAATACCAACTATCCGACTGAACCTGCGCATCACCGATAAATTTATAGAGGCTGCCTTGAGTCAATGTACCCGTAAAGATATTCATACCATCTGAATTACGGAACTGGAGGGGTTGGATGAGTAGTACTTCCTGAGGTCCATAGGTAAAGTCGCGACTATTAAAGTTAACCGTCACATTTCCTGTTTTATTACTTTGGAAGGAGAGAAATCCATTGCCGTTTTCTGCTACATCGTTATCACCCCATCCAAATT
This sequence comes from uncultured Prevotella sp., assembly GCA_937874345.1. GTDB lineage: Bacteria > Bacteroidota > Bacteroidia > Bacteroidales > Bacteroidaceae > Prevotella. The sequence continues at coordinate 7,065 of CALNBT010000135.1, read as the reverse complement.
TGTACTTACCGTCAGCTGTTTGGAAATTGCCTTTAAAGGCATTATCCGTTACAGGAGCAACACAGGTGTAATTATAATCCGCTTCTTCTGTCATTGGATAAACAACGCCTTCTGAGGTAACAAATTGCAAATTATTGAAATGAGGGCGAGTCACTGCAACGTCAATATCTTGCGTGACGGTCCTGGTCGTCACATTCTGAAGTGTAAGCCGAACCTGCGCTGTTCCATTGGGAATAAAACGAATGAATGGTACATGCAACCGTACAGTGTAGTCACCCGGTGTCTTGGTACGGATGGTAACAGCGTTTACGGGTTCGCCACTATAACACATTTCTGCCTTGAGTGTTGACAGATCATAGCCCTCGGTATCGCTGCAATTGACCTTTACATCAATGGAGTCGCCCATTTGGGCACTACTGACAGTCGTTGCCTTGATGGTAGGATTGCCTTTTCCAGTAAGATTCTCGTAATTGAAATCCTGACAAGATGTTACTAGAAAGGATAACAAAACAAGTACAACGGATATATATCTGATTGTTTTCATATTCGACATATTTATGATTTCCACAAACTTGATGTTACACCCTGAGCAGGAACCATTACCTTGAAATTATTGGTTCCATCACTGATGGTAACGTTGAAATCAGCATCACCAGTATTGAGAAGAACAACGGCTTTGCTTCCGTCTGGATTCAAGAAAGCAGCGTATACCACATTGCTTCCATTGAAGCTGCGCAAAGCGGTTCCTATACGAACTGCACCGGGACGGACAACCGACGACATGTGAGCAATGACAAAATAATGAGAGTTATACTTCAACGTTTTATATTGATTGAAAATGTCGACTGCACCATAACAGGTTTGACAACCTCCGTCAAGGTTCGGTCCCATTTTCTCATCGAGCATAAGATTCCACACCAAGACGGCCTTGCACCACTGATTAACAGTTCCAAGAGTGATGTTCTTCATGTCTGCCACGAGACGTTTGGTCAAGTCGCGACCATTATTCCAAGTGCCAATGCTTGATTCAGAGAAAATCAACTCTTTGTCACTTGCCTGTTGGTGAATATCTGTCAGTTCGGCATTCTTACCACCATAATCATGGAAAGCAGCTCCCACAACCAACTCTGATCCTTCAAATGAATTGCCTAAAGCATTATAAACCTTAATGGGATAATCGTTTTGATCGGCTTTATCATCATAATTGTAGTTATGATCATACACGTAAATCTTTGTATTCAGATGATCGTTTTTGAATGCCGCTGCAAGCTCTTTGACAAATGCTGCCTCCTCATCCCATGGCATGTAGAGTGAAGCACAGTTGCCGTGGTTAAGCGGTTCGTTTTGTGGGCTTACCGCATAAATATTGATACCCTGCTTCTTCATCGCCTCAATAAACTTCACAAAATATTGGGCGTAGGTAGAACGATCATCAGGATTCAAATGACCATCGGTCCAAGAGTCATAAGGCGTTTTCGTTTGAATATCATTTACTTTCATCCATTTCGGACTGGTCCAAGGCGCAGCGATAATCTTGAGATTTGGATTGATGGCCAGAATTTCTTTGATGATCGGTATCACATAATCTGTTTCATCCTTATAAAGCGCAAAATTCTCTAGTCCGGGTTTGTCGCAAAGCGAATATTCTGTACTGGAGAAATCATTGCAACCGATAGAGATGCGAGCATAACTTACACCATAACCATCTGTTTCAGAATAAGTTTGTTTAAGAAACTGAGCTCGAGCGACAGGATCCATCTTCAACAGATTGTAACAAGAGGAATATGTCAGTGCAAAGCCAAATCCATCCATCGTCTGAAAAGTCTTCGATGGATCAATCTGAATTGTAGTTGGTGCCATATTGATACCGGTTGTAATGACACTGAACGATTTAGTAAGCGTAGCGCTTCTATCGGCTGTGGTAGTATAGAGTGTGGCTACATTTCCTGTCGGCTTTGTTGAATCGGTTGTATTTGGATTCGGTGTGTCATCAATTGAAGAGATGTTACCACATGCTGAAAGTGACATCAGCAGTAAACTTACCATTGATAATATCATAATACTATTTTTTTTCATTGTTGTAAATTTAATAACCGGGATTTTGTTGAAGATTATTATTCTCATCGAGTGCACTTTGCGGCATCGGCAGCAAATAAGAGTTTTGATCAAACTTTTTGCGTTGGAGTAATCGTCCGGAATCACGGCTGTTGAGATTGTTCATATATTTTTCAACCTTACCATTGCGACATAAATCGAACCATCGTTCACCTTCAAGAGCCAATTCCAAACGACGCTCGTGCAATACAGCCTCTATCATGGCATCTTTCGAAGCCATTTTATCGGAAGCAAGATTTGGTAATTTTGCACGATGTCTGACAATATTCACCAATTCAGCACTCTTCGCTGTATTACCCTGATAAGCATAGGCCTCAGCTTCGAGAAGAATGATGTCGGCCAAACGTAACTTATACTGGTTGTTATATCCAGAACGATATTTATACATAAAAGGATAATTGCTGGCAGGATAATAATTACTCCATGTACAAGCATAATAAACAACCGTCTGATTCAAACGAACGGTATCATTTTCCTGTTTGTAATCATTGATCAAATCGCGGGAAGGTGTAATCCATTTTGCCCAAGAGAAGTAGAAGTCGTAGTTTTCAAGGCTGCGTCCATACATCCAACTTTCCCAGTTCCCATTACCAGCAGACCAGTGAACTTCAAGAATACCCTCGCTTGTATTGCGTTTCATGCAGTCCAGTGTGCTTTGGTTCCATCCCCAAAGTGTAACAAACTCTGGTTCTAGGGCCATTCCAGTAGCACTACGGACCTTTTCGGCATATTCAATTACTTTTCCAAAGTCCTGAACTGGCTTTTCTGCATAAACTTTCGTCAGCATTGCCTGAGCAACGGTTTTGCTTAAAAGTGTACGATCAGCCGAATTGAAAGCTGGTGCATACTGCTCACCATCTTGCAAATCACTAATGATCTGCTGATAACATTCTGCAGCAGTTGAGCGTGGAGGAAAATAGGTAGGATAAACCTCTTCCACATTTGCGGCTGTGATTGTCTTTGCGATATTCGTAATGACAGGGAAAGATCCCCACAAACGCGCCATATTGAACATGATCATGGCTCGTAGTATTTCGGCCTGGGCTTTCCATTCACGATATTCAGTCTCACTTACTTGTCCATTTGCCTTCAAGGGATCAAGTCCGTTGATCAGCACATTGGTTTTAGCGATATCCTCGAGATAACGGCTCCAGTCACGTTGAAGGACGGAGTTGCTGGCATCGATAGAATTGGTTTCATAAGGTTCAACCTCTGCACCAGTTGTACCGGCATAGGCATTGTCAGCATGCGAATCTCCGATCAGCAAATAATCCAAATGCCAGTGTTCTTGTCGATTGCGCAACAATTCATACAGATTTTGAAGCTGTTCTTTAGCTGCATTGCGGTCTTTTAGTACTGCAGTTGCAGTATCGGTAGAGGTACCTTCGGTCAGTTCGGTAGGTGTTGAAATTGGTTCATAGTTTAATGAACAAGCGGCCAAAGATAAGGCCGAAACACCAATGATCATATATTGGAATATTGATTTCATAGAATTTCTTGTTTTAGAATTCAACTTTCAGTCCTACGACAAATGATTTGTTCATTGGGTAGGTTCCCCAGTCAAGGCCTTGAACTGCACCGCTATTACCATATTGGTTAACTTCTGGATCATGGCCAGAATACTTGGTAAGAGTCAATAAATTGGTAGTCGATATATAAGGCATCAGACGAGTTACACCAAATTTAGAAAGAATTGATTTTGGAAGATCATAAGAGAGTGACAGATCTTTCAATCTGATATAAGAGCCATCTTCCAAGAAATAGGTTGAGTTCAGCATTCTGAACTTGGCTTTGGGCACGTCGGTAATCTGTCCTGGAACGCGCCAACGCTCCAGAACTTTTGTACTTTGATTCTTGCCATCGTACATGCCTTCTGTTTCCATGCGAGATACATTATAGATATCGTTTCCATAGCTTCCTTGAATGAGGACACTTAGATTAAAGCCCTTATAAGAGAAGGTGTTGGTGAGGCCAAAGGTAAAGTCAGGATTAGGATCACCGATGTCCGTTCGGTCACTCGCAGATATAATACCATCTTTGTTAACGTCACGATACTTCAATTCTCCTGTTTCTGGATCAACGCCGTCGGAAATATATCCCCAGAAGGTGCCAAGTGGTTTACCCGGTGTATTACGGACAACCGGTTCATTGACATATTCATTGGTTGTCGCATTATAATAAATTTGTGTGAGCTTTAAACTCAGTAGTTTATTTCGGTTGAACGAGATATTGAAGTCGGTATTCCAGTTGAACTTTCCAACTATATTTTTTGAATTAACAGTAAATTCAAATCCCTTATTCTGCATCTCTCCACCATTGTAATGAAGTGTGCGGGCAGCAGCACTACCAGCAGGTAGAATGGCTGTCATCAACATGTTTTTCGTATGTTTATAGTAATAATCAGCACTGAAATTAATGCGTCCACCCAAGACTGTCAAATCAATTCCAAAATCGGTCTGAGCAGTGGTTTCCCAAGTTAATTCGGGATTTGAGAGCGTAGCTTGCGATCGAGTAGGAACAGCATTGGCATCATAACCTTCACCAAACCACTGAATTCGGTTGATATTGTATTCTGCCAAATAACTGTAGTCACCAAGACCGCTTTGGTTACCAGTCTCTCCCCAGCCGCCACGTAGCTTGAGGTCATCCAGCCAAGATATGCCTTTCATGAATTTTTCGTTTGAAATTCTCCATGCTCCAGAGAAGGATGGAAAAAATCCCCAGCGATGTCCTGGCGCTAACTTTGAACTACCATCGGCACGTAGATTGGCTGTCATGATATAGGTATCATTCCATTTATATTGAAGACGGCTAAAATATGACATGATTGCCCAGTCAGAGCCACTGGTTCCTGTTCCTGTCCATGAAATCTTGTTTGCTCCATTCAACGTTTTGATATCATCATTGGCATAATTACTACCATTGATATAACTATGACTATACTTGCTCTGGGTAAAAGAGCTACCGCCCATCAAATCAAAATTGTGCAAGCCCAAGGCTTTTTTATAATCAACCACATTGTCCCAAATGAAAACAGTTGTAGTATAACGCTCGTCATATCCCGTACCATGAGTGTCGCGGCCATATTGTGTTTCGGTCGGATTCAGGAAATTGGTGGTATTTCCATTTTCACGATCGAAGGTCAACGAACTTGAGTATTCAAGTTCTTTAAGGGGTGTGAGAGTGATTTTTCCCGTAGAAAGCATCTTGTCATAGCGGCTTTTGTCATCTTTTGAACGAGCCAAGTTCTCTGCAGGACTTGTAATGTTCACACCATAAAAATTATTATAATACTGTGTAGGAGCTTCTGGGTTCCACACAGGAGCATAGGTTGGAGTATTGACGATGGAAGTAATCACACCTCCACGATTGGCACCAGTTCCAGATGTAATATCCGTTCCACGATAAGTGTAATCAGAATAGGTAATACTACCATTCAGGCGCAGCCAACTTTTGATTTGGTTTTCTATAGACGTACGGAAGTTGTAGCGTTTGAAGTCTGATGATTTCAACACACCAGTCTCTCCAACATATCCACCAGAAATGAAATATCTCATTTTGTCGTTACCATTGGTTATTGAAAGTTGGTAATCTTGCACACCTCCGGTACGGTATACTTCCTTTGCCCAGTCGGTCTGATCAGTTAGATTGCTGGGCAATTTCACAGTACCGATTTCGTCCATCAACTCCTTATATTCCCATGTGTTAAGAACTTTTGTATGATCACGTACCGTATTCCAGGCATAGTGAGCATTCAATGAAATTTTAGCGACACCGGCCTTACCTTGTTTGGTGTTGATAATAATGACACCATTTGCAGCACGACTGCCATAGATTGCAGCACTGGAAGCATCCTTCAGGATTTGGATATCAGCAATATCCTCAGAAGCAAGAAAATCAATACTGGTTAATGGCACGCCATCGACAACATAAAGTGGATTATTGGATCCATTAAAAGAGGTCGTACCTCGCACACGAATGGTTGGTGCTGCACCTGGTTGTCCACTAGCCTGAGAAATCTGAAGACCGGCAGCCTTACCCTGCATACCCTGGGCTGCAGAGACAATTGGACGGGTAGCTAAATCTTCAGTAGAAACGCTTGACACAGCTGTCGTAACATCCTTACGCTTGACACTTCCATAGCCAATAGCGACAACATCTTCAAGCAGATTGACATCATCATCAAGAGTGATTTTCAGGCCTTGTGATGCTTTCACTGTTTTTGTCTTATAGCCAATATAAGAAACACGTAACATGGCATTTCTATCGACTTGAATGGTAAAATGGCCATCAATGTCGGTGATAGTGCCATTAGATGTGCCCTGTTCTGAAACAGAAGCACCGATGATAGGCTCGTTCTTACTATCTGTTATTGTTCCTTTGATACTGAGTTTTTGAGCGAATACAGTAAGAGAAACTAACAAGACAAATAGCATCATAGAGAACCGCCTCATCATAAATAAATGGTGGTTTGCTTTCATTGTATATACATTTAGGAAGTTTTAGTTAATAATGAATACTAATTTATGATATAATTGATTTAGGTAAGAATTCGTTCTTTTACTTAGGCTTAAGGTCTCTTTTTGCAAATATAGGCTATTTTCATTCTGGTTACATAAGTACAAAGCAAACAATATAGACATTTATATCTATATCCAATATAGAAATAATTGATAATCAGCTATTTAATAAATATAATACATAAAAGAAAATATAGATAAAAATTAAAATAATATAGAATTATCCATTGAAAATATCTCATCTTTTTTGGAAATAAATATTTATATCCTTATTTTTGTAAAATTGATACAAATAACCATTTTCTATGAAGTATTATCTTTTATTACTGATTTTATTACTCCTTCCAAAATCCAGTTATGCCAAACAAACAAAATTAGATTCTCTATACCGAAGTTTGGACCGAGAAATATCCAAATCAGAACAATATAT
>CALNBT010000134.1 GCA_937874345.1 uncultured Prevotella sp. | reverse complement strand
TTAGTGCGAAAGCGAGTGCAAAGGTAATGCAAAAAACAGTAACATGCAAGAGAAAACAAAAGAAAATTTCAAGAAAAGTGCACTTTTCTACAAAAAAGGAAATCACACATTATTATAATAAACAAATAAAATCACAGATATTGTGTACCGGAAGTTATTTGTACGACGAAAAAAACGGAACGCTGTCACCTGCTTCCTGGAATTTCCAGATGACACAATATGCGAAAAAGCAAATGTTCATTATTTGAATGTTTGATTACAAGAAAAGGGCACTGCAGCAAAACCAATGGTATTGAGAAACAAAGTCATGGAGATTGGACGGCAATTTGCACCATATTGCGACGCAAAGTCAATGCATTTGATCAGGAGTCGATTTATTTTTAAGATTTAAATGCCCAAATGATTGATTCTGTGTATGACTTTCTGGAAGTCCTATTAAAATAGTGCATCCCTTCCAGTTTCTCTTACTGTTCGATCATGCCAAAAGAAAATGGTTATGAGCGCAAGGATCATGCATTATGCTATTCATTAAAAGTTTGGAAAACAGGAATAAAGTATGCCGTAAATATAAATGACACTATATTAGAGGAAATGGACCAGGGGGGCTTGGTATTATGCCAAGCTACACTGGATCATTGTGAAAAGGAAAATAAAAATGCAGAAAAAAGGTTGAACTTCTTTTCAGAAATTCAACCTATATGCCCATCGTTGTAAGGATGAAAAGACTTTCAGAGCGATCAAAATTTACCTTGATGAACTTGATCCCACTTTAGATTTGAATCATCATGAGGTGGCAATTTCTCCTCAAAATAGCCAAAGCCTATGACGCAAAGCACTTTCATGTTTTCTGGAATATCCAAAAGGTCTTGAACCATCTCGTCTGCAGGTGTACCATCAGCAGCCGTTCGTGCCCGCATTTGGACCCAACAGCTACCAATTTCTAAATCCATAGCTTGATATTGCATAGAGATAGCAGCAATGGAACAATCTTCAATCCAACAGTCATTGTTTGAACTGTCTGCAGCAATAGCAATAGCCAGAGGTACATTTTTGAGAAACTGAGAGCCCCGAGCCTTCGAATTAGAAAGTTTTTCCAATACGTCCGAATCATCTACAACAATAAAATGCCAATCATTTTGGTTCTTCGATGTAGGAGACATCAAACCTGCTGAGAGGATAGCCTTCAAATCCTCCAATTCTATTTTATCGGAAGTGAACTTCCTGTAACTGCGACGGTGTTGTAGAAGGGTTACAAAATCTTTCATATTTTTTCTTTATAAGCATAAATATTACATGTATAGGGAGGGATTTCCTAGCAAAATTCTACTCATTAAGATACTCATGAGAAACAATCTCGAAAACGAATTCGCTTTGGTCGCAGAAAACGATTATGCCTCCATCTCTTTAGCCAACAGGCTCTCTAATTCTTCAGCTGATAATCTTAATCTGAACTCCCCGCGCATGGCGACACTAATTCGACCGGTTTCTTCTGACACAATAATCGTGATGGCGTCACTATTTTGAGACATACCTAGTGCTGCACGGTGACGTAGCCCCAACTCTTTTGGGATATTCAAATCATGTGAAACAGGAAGGATACAACCCGCCGCTTTGACCCGTTTTTTTGAAATAACCATCGCTCCATCATGAAGTGGAGAGTTTTTGAAGAATATATTCTCAATCAAACGCTGATTGATTCTTGCATCAATAAGATCTCCCGTATCTACGATGTCATTGAGAGATATCCCCCTTTCAATAACGATTAGTGCGCCAACGCGTTCTTTAGACATACTCATGCATGCCAAGACAATCGGCACAATGGTTGCCTTATCTTCCTGTTCGCTCTTGTTGTTGTTAGAAAAGAATTTTGATATTGCGCGAAATCGCTGATGAGCACCCAACTGATAAAAAAAACGCCTGATTTCTTCTTGAAACAAGATAATTAATCCAATGACTCCAACGCTGACCAACTTGTCAAGAATAGACCCAAGCAGCCTCATTTCGAGGATCTTGCTTACAAAGAGCCAAACCAGCACAAAGACCATGATACCAATGAAGACGTTGAGCGAACGGCTCTCTTTCATCAAACGATAGATATAGTAGAGCATCAGCGCCACTAAAAAGACGTCAATGATATCTTTTATTCCAATTTCAAATGGCAACATATTTATATATAATCATAAGTCATAATCAATTATTCCACCTGATTGGCAGACAATTGTTCGTAAATTCGGCAAACCTCGACACATTCTTTCACATCATGTACCCGCAAAATGGAAGTACCCTTCTGCAAAGCAATCATATTCAAAGCAGTAGTTCCATTTAAAGATGTCGTAGGATCTCCCCCCAACAATTTGTAAATCATACTTTTTCTTGAAATACCCACCAACACGGGTAAATCAAAAATTTGAAGTTGTTCCAACTTCTGCATGTCCTGGTAGTTTTCTTCCAGCGTTTTACCAAAACCGAATCCCGGATCCAAAATAATATCCTTAGCTCCCAATGCATTCAGTTGCTGTATTTCTGAAGCAAAAGCTTTTAACATCTTGTGCATGTTTGCTTGAACAGACATCAGGATGTATGGAACTTGAAGTTTAGCAACAGTCTCAAACATGCTTTCTTTCTCGTGTATAGCTGTATTTACAATGCCGGTCAAACCACCTTCTGAGACATCATTGATGATATCGGCCCCCCATTCTTCTACACAAAGACGAGCTACTGCCGGACGATAAGTGTCAACAGAAACAACAGCATTCGGTTGTTCACGACGTACAATTGCCAACGCCCACTTCAATCGCTTGATTTCCTCTTCTTCAGTCACTTCAAATGCTCCTGGACGAGTTGAAAAAGCACCGATATCAATGATCTTTCCACCTTCAGCCAAAATTTGATTGGTTCGGTCCACAACCTCTGCTTCGGTTTGCTTTCTACTGCCAGAATAGAACGAGTCAGGCGTAATGTTCAAAATTCCCATGACACATGGTTTCTGAAAATTTATCAACTGTCCCCGGATATTCATCGTATGTATCATCAATTGCTATAGTTTGTTATCGCAACAAAAATACAAATAAAATCCGACAACTTTGAAGCATCTCAATAAATTTAGCTATTTTTGCAGAAAATAAAAAGGGCTGTCAAAAGCCTTTAAATGTTAGGGAAAAGGATCATCAATTCGTCTATTCCCTTTTTTCATGATCAACCAATCGATTTCAAATGGAAATTTCTAAATTATACCAATTGTACCTTCAACACTCCATTATAACTACCGATAGCCGTGATTGTCCAGGTGGCAGTATCTTTTTTGCCTTAAAGGGATCGTCGTTCAATGGAAATGAATTTGCAGGAAAAGCTTTGGAAAAGGGATGTTCGTATGCAGTCGTTGACGAAGAGAAATGGACTGTTGCATCAGACCAACGATATATCCTTGTAAAAGACTGTTTGCAAACTTTGAAACAACTGGCCAACTATCACAGAAAAACGCTTCAAACCCCTATCATTGGCATTACAGGCACTAATGGAAAAACGACTACCAAAGAACTTGTTTCAACCATTTTAAGTGAACGGTTTAATGTACTCTATACATTAGGTAATTTCAATAATGAAATCGGGGTGCCAAAAACTCTGCTTCGATTGAAACCAGAACATCAGATTGCTGTAATTGAAATGGGTGCCAGTCACCCCGGAGATATTAAATCATTGGTGGATGTGGTAGAACCCGATTTCGCCTTGATTACGAATGTAGGTCGAGCTCATCTGGAAGGATTTGGATCATTTGAAGGTGTTATGAAAACGAAAGCCGAATTATTCGACTACATGCAATCCAACAAACCGCAAGGAATCGTATTCATCAACGAAGACAATGAATTTTTGAAAAAGATGCGACTCGAACATTGTCCGGATGCAGTTTGTATAGGCTACGGACAATCTGACCAAGAGTCCATTGCTTTTCAAGGAAAGGTAACAGCCAACGCACCTTATCTGGAGTTTGAGTGGCGCAAAAACTTCTCTTCAGAACCATCTCAAGAATCAGCTGATTGGAATCAGGTCAAGACACATCTTATCGGGGCTTACAATCTTGACAACATGCTTGCAGCCATCAGTATTGGAACTCACTTTGGCATCAATGCCAAGCAAATAGAACATGCCCTGTCAAATTATATACCAAGCAACAACCGGAGTCAACTGGAAGTAACAAAGGATAATAAGCTGATTGTGGACGCTTATAATGCCAATCCAACCAGTATGAAGGCTGCTATCGACAATTTTGAGATGATGGAAGTCGACAAGAAAATGGTAATCCTTGGCGATATGCGAGAACTTGGTGCTGTGAGTGCGATAGAACATCAAGCAGTTATCGATTTACTTATAAAGGAAAATTTTGATTTGGTTTGGCTTGTAGGGGAGGAGTTCGCCAAAACACGTTCAGCCTTTAGAAAATTCAACACGGTAGAAGATGTGAAACTTGCCATCGCTGCGGATCATCCAATGGGATACTACATTCTCATCAAAGGCAGCAACGGCATTCATCTTTCAGAATTACCGCCTCTACTTTGATATTTATCCTTCAGAAATAAATGTACAAGCGCAATTGTGGGTGGCTGACGATTTGCCCATCTTTCATACGCTTCTTTTAAAAGTGATTGGCCGATTATCCCTATCTACTAAAAAAAATGTTTGTGATGATACCAATAACGATTAGCTGAGATACCCTCTTAATATATGTATTGGAAGAATCAACATCGCGCAACCAATTGTTTATTCTCATGGATGGTTTGTCTGAGAATTGATTCATCATTTTATTCGTATTTGAAAACTTTTTTCAAACGAATGAACATAATTCACTTTTTTGCTTTAACTTTGCATTTGCAAAATCGGGATGTAGCGCAGTTGGTAGCGCACTACGTTCGGGACGTAGGGGTCGGGCGTTCGAGTCGCCTCATCCCGACAACAGCGGCGAAAAGAGTCTTTCTCTTTCCGCCGCTTATTTTTTATCGAATGACAATCCCGCATCATTGGTTCATAACCAATCTT
>CALNBT010000133.1 GCA_937874345.1 uncultured Prevotella sp. | reverse complement strand
GCAATCCATGCATCAATAGAATATTTTCCAGGCCCCGAAACAATCAATAGTAAAAATATAATCAGATATACAAAAGCTAATTCGCCCACGGCAATCGACCCTCCATGCGTTACAAAGAATGCTATGAACATTGTAAACGCCATTGGTATTAAAGCCAAACGGGTTAAGAAACCAATAATGACTGCTATTGAGCAAACAAATTCGCCAAAGATGGCCAGACTTAATGATAACTCACTGCCAAAATGAAGTGGATCAGGGAATTGGGCTGACATTTCATTAAAGTTGGAAAGCTTTTCAAAGCCATGATGGGCAAGTAGCAATGCAAAAATGACACGAGCAAAGAACAGAAGGCTAGAGATCTTCTTATTTTCTCCGTTGAACGGGAATATTAGTCTTAAAATATCCATAAATCATTAATTTTATAAAGTGAAACTTCTTTTTTACCTAAAAGAATTAGACAACTATACTTTAACTATCTTATAGTCATCTATTTTCAATACAAAGATAACTTATTACCTTAAGAAATTCAAATATCTGACACGCAACACTTATATTATTATATAATTTTCTGATTACAAGTTGTTTTTAGGCTCAAAATTTATTACTATTCTGTTTGTTGATCAGACTTAATCCATGAAATAAGATGAAATGTTGTCGGTAAGTGGCAAGATGTTCGTTGATTTTGTAATAGCTTCCAGCAAAATGGGTTAAACATACTTAAAATGGAAGAAATATTATCGGCAAAAAGAATCAACTAGAATATTATTAGCTTATATTTGTGATATTAAAATGATATTAAATAATTATCACTATGGAGAATAAAGAATTTAAATTTAATGGGTTGATTATCAGTGGATTCATCATGTTATTTGTATTTTTAGCATTGTTGATTCTAGGTATATACTTGCTGGTAATTGGAATTGACTATTCTGCTTCTATCGTTATAGCTGGAGTTGTCTCTTTGGTCTTGTCTTTTTTCATCTTACCAGGATTTGTTCAGGTAGAACCGAATGAGGCAAGGGTTATGATGTTTTTCGGGAAGTACCGCGGAACCTTTACTGAAGTGGGCTTTTATTGGGTTAATCCATTCATTATCACCAAAAGATTGTCGTTACGTGCCCGTAACCTCAATGCCGAACCCATTAAAGTCAACGACAAGATTGGCAATCCTGTATTGATAGGTTTAGTGTTGGTCTGGAAATTGAAAGATACCTATAAGGCGATGTTTGAGATAGATGCGCAGACGATGGCACAGGGTGTCGGGGTCACCGTTGGCAAAGATGTCAATACAATTATGCTTGCTTTCGAGAATTTTGTGAAGATTCAGAGTGAAGCTGCCCTGCGTCAAGTTGCCGGACAGTATGCATACGACACCACAGAAAGTAATCGAGATGAAATTACCTTGCGTGATGGCGATGCAACTATCAATTCCGAACTGGAAGAAAAATTAACCGATCGTTTACAGATGGCAGGTATCGAGATTGTCGAGGCTAGAATTAATTACTTGGCATATGCTCCAGAAATAGCTGCTGTTATGTTGCGCCGTCAACAGGCTTCAGCCATTATCATGGCGCGTGAAAAGATTGTTGAAGGAGCCGTATCGATGGTTAAGATGGCCCTTGATAAGCTTTCTGCAGAAGGTGTTGTTGAATTGGATGATGATAAAAAGGCTTCAATGGTGAGCAATCTGATGGTTGTGCTCTGTGGTGATGATACGGTTCAACCTGTGGTGAACACCGGAACATTGAACATGTAAAGAATGGCGAACAAGGAAAATAAAAATAAAAGTTTTGTTTTACGCATCGATGCAGATACGATGGATGCCATAGAGAAATGGGCTGCTGATGAGTTTCGATCAACAAACGGACAGCTTCAATGGATCATAAATGAGGCTTTACGAAAGAACGGGCGATTGAGAAAAAAGAAAAGTCTGCCGTCTTCAGCATCCAAAATGTTGACACCACCTGATTCTGCTGACGGTATAAAATAGGAATGCCCTCAATGTACTTTCATCTTATGACAAGAACAACGTATGAAAAAAGTAAAAATAAGTGTTAGGCGTACCAAAGAAGGGACGATATTTGAAATCATCAGCATGGTGTTGGTTGTGATTATGTGGGGAATCATCGCCAAGATGTGGAATCGTTTACCCAATCGGCTGCCATCACATTTCGACATGGTGGGTAATGTTGACGAATGGAGCGATAAAAACACACTCATTCTTTTAGGTGTGATAGCGACTATTACCACCATCAGCCTATTGGTGAGTGCCTATTTCCCAAGAAAGACAGTCCATATTCATGAAAGAATACAAAACTTGCGTCAAATGGCTTTGGCGGTTCGCATGGTACGAATCTGTGCCATAGCGACTGGTCTCCTCTTCTTGGGCATCATCTTTTTAATAATCAGAACCGCGTTGCAAGGTACTGTAAACGGAGGAATGTGGTTTATCATGGGGCCTACCGTGACGCTTTTCGCAGTGATTATTTATTATTCGATCAAGATATTCATGGTCCGAGACAGACATTGAGGATCAGGTGGAAAGAATAAATCCCTGAAGTTTAACAGACTTCGGGGATTTTTTTGATGTTGTCAAACTTAGATTACTTCTTCAATTTCAAGTCTGCGTTTAATCCGCTTCCTGCTTCTTTGAAGTCATTTGAAACAAGACGAAGTGTAGAATCGTTCAATTGAAGGAAGGT
>CALNBT010000132.1 GCA_937874345.1 uncultured Prevotella sp. | reverse complement strand
TTTTGAGGACGGTCGGCACGCCAAACAGGTTGAATTTGAAAACGTTTAAATGGAAAATGCAATTCGTCATGGTGCATCACGACATAGCGAGCAAATGGAACGGTTAGATCATAACGCAATCCTTTTTCACAAAACCGTGAAGCTAGCTTTAAATAATTTCGTTCCTGTATTTCTTCATTGTCGACTTTCGCAAGAAAATCACCCGAGTTCAACACTTTGAAAAGCAACTTATCACCTTCTTCACCATATTTTCCCATCAGTGTTTGCAAAGTCTCCATGGCAGGAGTCTCTATCTGCTGGAAACCATAAAGGCCATATACTTCCTTGATTGTGTCAAATATATAATTACGTTTTGACATCTCAAGTGGAGAGAAGTCTCTAGTTCCTTTTACAATACTTGTATTTTTAGACATCTTCTGATTTACTGAGTGCTTAGTTTCTAATAATTGTCTGTGCTCTGTCCGGACCAATTGAAACGATCTTGATCGGGGTTTGCAAGAAGTTCTCCAAGAAAGCGATGTAATCTTTAAATGCTTGAGGGAATTCACGCTCCTGGGTCATCTTGGTCATATCGACATTCCATCCTTCAAATTCTTTGTAGATTGGAGTGACATTCTCCAATTCATATGGAAGCTCAGTCGTAGATGTTCCGTCAGAAAGTTCATATCCTACGCACGCCTTAATCGTCTTAAAGTCATCCAGAACATCACTCTTCATCAAAATAAGATGTGTTACACCATTTAACATGATCGAATAGCGTAACTGAATTAAGTCTATCCATCCGCATCTACGTTCACGTCCTGTAACAGCGCCATATTCTTGACCGATATCACGAAGTTTCTTACCCTCTTCATCGAACAATTCGGTTGGGAATGGACCAGAACCTACTCGAGTACAATAGGCCTTCATGATACCATAGACATTCCCAATCTTATTTGGACCGATTCCAAGTCCGGTACAGGCACCTGCACAGATGGTATTTGAAGATGTAACAAATGGATAGCTTCCGAAATCAACATCTAACATAGTACCTTGAGCTCCTTCGCAGAGGATATTCTTATTGTCACGCAGAAGATTATTGATGACATGTTCGCTGTCAACAATCTTGAATTGCTTCATGTACTCAATGCCTTCCATCCACTTCTGCTCGGTTTCCGTAATATCGAAATTTGTAAATCCTAAAACCTTCAGCATTTCTAAGTGACGTTGTTTATGCGCTTCGTATTTTTCAGCAAAATTGTCTAGTATGTCACCAACGCGTAATCCGTTACGAGAGACTTTATCCGTATAGGTTGGTCCAATTCCCTTACCAGTGGTTCCAACCTTTCCCTTGCCACGAGCTGCTTCATTGGCTTGGTCAAGCAGCCTGTGAGTGGGCATAATGAGATGGGCTTTCTTTGAAATGGAAATTCGGCTCTTCAACTCGTGGCCGCTTTTCTCCAGTTCCTTTGCTTCTTCCATAAACAAATCAGGTGCCAGCACCACACCGTTGCCAATAATATTGACCTTTCCACCTTGGAATATTCCGGAAGGAATACTACGAAGCACATACTTCTGATGTTCAAACTCTAATGTGTGACCAGCATTAGGACCGCCCTGGAAACGAGCTATAACATCATACTTGGGTGTCAACACGTCGACAACCTTACCTTTTCCTTCGTCGCCCCATTGTAAACCTAATAGGACATCAACCTTTCCTGTATTCATTCTGTTTTTATATCTTTTGAATTTATTTTCGTCTTTTTACGCTTAGACAATCTTGTCTGACATGTACTGCACATGCCGTAAATATATAATGCAAAACTGTCTTTCCGAAACCTTTTGAGCTTTGTTTTGTTGATCACATCCATAACATCGGGTAAATTCATTTCTGTTACTTTACCACAAACTGTACAAATCTGATGGCAATGATTATTGTCATAACTTGATTCGTATTTAGTTCCACTTTGCAAGCGATGGCAAACTACAAACCGTAGTTTCATAAATAATCGCATGTTATTGTATAAAGTGGCTCTACTTACCCTAAAATTGTTTTTTGATAAGTATTCATCGATATCTTCTATGGAAAAATGCCCTTCCAAACTGTAAACAGCTTCAAGGATAGCATACCTCTCTGGTGTCTTGCGAAGTTTGTTTGTCTCAAGATAATCGTCCAAGAGTTGCTTTACGACATTTCGAATATCTTTATTCATTTTGGAGCATATAACTCCACAAAGTTACAACATTTTGATTATATAAGATAAACACACCCAGATTAAAATTAATAAAAATTCGTTTGCAGTCGTTCGTTTGCTGCTTTTTGATAAGCTTGACCTAATTCTGAAAAACGAACAACACTATTCATCGCAGCATGTTTAAGTCCAATATTCTCATCAACCAAAGCTTTCGAAACAAGAATTAGATATTGATTCGAGTTAATTTCGTTTGGTAAAAATCCGTTTAAAAATAATCGAGATAAAGTTTGATATCCTATCAGCTGAGAAATAATCCTTTCTGAAGCGATCCATTTGAATGTTAGAAACTGTACATCTTTGATATGTTGAAACAAATTAAAGGCAGCAAATTCTGCCAGATCTTGCGTTTCAATCTGACCAACCCACTCGTCGGCAATTTCAGGAGTCATTTCATTTGAAGGCATAATTAGCGTAGCCAATATTTTACATTCACGAATATCTTCATTCCACAATTGTAATGCCAACTGTTGATTCTTGCCATAATCTTTTGCCATCTCTTTCAATTCAAGGTTAGAGATTCCCCAATTGATTTTATAATTTGTATTTTTTTCGCGTATAGATTGTGACGTGACACCGTTCATATGCATGCGAAAAGAACGCTTGATGGACTTTACTAATTCTTCAATATCATTGTTCATCTAATTCACTATCTTTAGAGTATCTCATCATTTGATGAGCATAGGTTTCTGTATAGTCGAGTTTGATATCAATTAAATTGTTTTCTTGATCATAAACAGGTTTCATCCATGGATTAATAAATCCTTTAAAAGGAGCAATGTTCAAACGATTATACCGATTTAGAATTTCTTTATGAATTGTAGAATCAAGCTTTACTCCATACGTTTCAACCAAATATTTGGCTGCTTCATAATCTCCTTCACTCTTTATCCTTTGTATCTCCTCTAGAAGCTTTCCAAACAGCAACCGTACATGATGATAATTGTTGATCTTAACATAATGATAAATATTACAATCATTTATGCTATTTCTTTCAATAATTTCTACAGAACTATCTGAATGATCGAGAACCCATCTAGCAATCAAAGCTCTGTTGCGCATATGAGCTTCTTCTATTTGGTGCCCAAGTTGTATTCTGGCCATTTGGGTCAATAAGCCATTCATTAAATAAGAATAGTATTCCGCTTGATATGCAACATGATCAGGAACCAAACCCAGTTCAACCATTTTATTATCGGCGATATAGTATAAACCAAATAAGTCAGCACGGGCCTCCTCGATGGTATCACCATAAGCTTTAAGCGAATCTGAATCTACACCAGGTAGTAATTGACCACTACCATGTCCAACGCATTCATGTAGACTTGTATGCAAATCGTCGCATATATCGCTGTATTTCTTTACGATTTGCAGGGTTTCGCCATCAATCACAAATTCTTCAAGAAATCCATTGTCCTGGGCAGCCACTCGATATGCCTCTGTTAAGTTGCCTATCGTAACGCTTTTTGAACCATATCGAGCCCTAATCCACTCTGAATTCGGCAAATTAATCCCAATAGCAGAAGCAGGATATTCATCACCTCCAAGCATGGCAGCGCACACTGCATGAGCAGAAACCCCAATTACTCGACTTTTCTTAAATCTTTGATCTACAGGAGAATGATCTTCAAACCATTGCGCATGACTGCTAATGGTCTGAGTACGCTTGGTTGCATCATCGTCCTTGTATTCGACAAGCCCTTCCCAAGAGCCTTTCAGACCAAGAGGATCACCATAGACTTCGACAAATCCATTGATAAAATCAATCTTTCCTTCCTGCTCTTTCAACCATTCAATTGAATATTTATCAAAGACTTTCAAGTCTCCAGTTCTATAATATTCAATGAGCAAATCTAAGATATATTTTTGCTGGCTGTTCTCAGCTTCGCCTTTAGCCAGTTCTAACCAATAAATAATCTTCTGAATATATTTTCCATAAAGTCCAGAAGCAATCCATTTTACCTCCTTGAGCTGATTATTTTCCTTTACGAGCTTTGTGTTTAAACCGATTGAAACAGGCTCTTCACCAAGAGACTTCTTTAAGTTATTA
Source organism: uncultured Prevotella sp. (assembly GCA_937874345.1). GTDB lineage: Bacteria > Bacteroidota > Bacteroidia > Bacteroidales > Bacteroidaceae > Prevotella. Next base: position 22,381 of record CALNBT010000132.1, on the reverse strand, counting down.
TAAAAATCTTCAACTTCAATCTGAGTAACACCTTCATAAAAATTACATGCTGACGTTTGAATCAAATCTTCGTCTTCTGCTTTATTGACGCGCTTTGCTAGAAATTGAGAATCAAAGATTACTTTTAATAGTTCATCCATCAAATCCTCTTTTGTTTGGTTTTCATTCAAAGGTAAGAGGTTGGTATCAACATCAAAAAGGGCTTTTTTGAAGAAATCTTCGGAAAAGCCCGGAATAAATTTGGTGCTACCATAATGATGATGGATTCCATTAGAGAACCAAATCCTCTTTAGATAGAGTTCTAATTGGATAAAGTTCTCATCGTTTCGGTCACCAGAATAATGTTCATAAAGAACTTCAAATACCTTTCTAACCTTTAGGTTATACTTACCAAACTGATCTGTCGTGATATTCCTACCCGCTAATGTCGCTTTAGACAAATAGTAAACATATTTCTTTTGTTGAAGCGAAAGCTCATCAAATCCTCTCAAACGATATCTTAGCATTTGTATATCTGCAAATCTCTCGTCTGAATAATTAAAATCATCGTTCATTTACCTAATGTATCCTGCGAATTCATAATACTTGATGACAATCACTGCTTCTTTTTCTTCATCAAAGCTGAATCAGTGGAATGCAATGCCAAATGTTTTGCTCGATATTCACGAGGAGTGATACCATTGAGCTTATAAAACGACGCATAGAAAGATTGCCTGTTTGAGAAGCCTACCATGTCTGAAATTTCTTCCATGTTCAAGTCTTGATACCTCTTATCCGTCAATAATGTCATAGCCTCTTCTATTCGATATTTATTGACAAAAGAAGTATAATTCATATGAAATCTTACATTAACTACCGCTGAAATGTAGCGAGTATTGGTATCAAGCTCATCTGCTAGTTTCTTTGCTGAATAATTCTTATCTTTATATTTCTTTTGAATGAGGATGATATTCAGTATTTTTTCTTTTAACTCATCCATTAAATGTGGACTTACAAGCGAGCGATAGGCTGCCTCTTTCTCCTTGTTTTCTATAATATTATACTTTGCCATACTCAACCCTCTCTAAAATAATTACAAATACTTTTCGCAAATATATGTATATTTTTTTTAAATGTCAAGTTTTTCGATTAATATTTGACATAATATAGCTAAAAAAAACACATATTATGCACACATACAATGAAATGTGCAGATCTAAAAGAAACTTTAACGCCGAAAATGTTTGATGATAAAGAAAACTTGACGATTATCGTATCAATTTTTCATTCCCGTAAAAAAAGATTATGCCATCAATAATAAACGTTTAAAAAATGATATTTCTTCATATATCATGTTTAAAAGTCAAGAATAATATGTAAGTTTGCATGCTACAATATGTACTGAATGAAAGAATTTGTATTATCCGAAGCAAAAACGGAAACCGCTGTTCTTGTCGGGTTGATGACTCACAACCAGAATGAGGCAAAAACGATAGAATACCTCGATGAATTAGAGTTTTTAGCCGACACGGCAGGTGTAACAACTGTTAACCGATTTACCCAAAAACTAGCCGAACCTCATTCGGTCACGTATGTTGGTAAAGGTAAATTGGAAGAGATTAAGCAATATATTCAACAGGAGGAAGAAAATGACAGACCTGTCGGTATGGTTATTTTTGATGACGAGTTGTCTGCCAAGCAAATTCGCAATATTGAGAAAGAATTACAGGTAAAGATATTAGATCGGACATCACTAATCTTAGATATTTTTGCCATGCGAGCTCAAACTGCCAGTGCAAAGACACAAGTAGAATTGGCCCAATATCGATATTTGCTCCCTAGGCTTCAACGTTTGTGGACTCACTTAGAGCGCCAAGGCGGTGGATCTGGTGCTGGCGGTGGAAAGGGATCGGTAGGTCTTCGCGGACCAGGTGAAACTCAGCTAGAGATGGATAGGCGTATTATTCTACAACGAATATCGTTATTAAAGGAAAGACTTGCAGAAATTGACAAACAAAAAAATACGCAAAGAAAGAACCGTGGGCGAATGATTCGCGTTGCTTTGGTAGGCTATACCAACGTTGGAAAATCAACTTTGATGAATCTTTTATCAAAGAGTGATGTCTTCGCAGAAAACAAACTTTTTGCTACACTTGACACCACTGTTCGCAAAGTTGTCATTGAAAATCTGCCTTTCTTAATCGCTGATACTGTAGGGTTTATCAGAAAGCTGCCAACAGACTTGATTGATTCATTCAAATCTACTCTCGATGAGGTTCGAGAAGCAGACTTACTCTTGCATATCGTTGACATATCGCATCCTGATTTTGAAGAACAGATCAAAGTTGTTGATAAAACATTAAAAGAACTTGAAAGTTCCGACAAGCCGACTATTATCGTTTTTAACAAGATTGACAATTATCGATGGGTCACAAAAGACCCCGATGACTTGACACCCTCGACACCAGAAAATGTCACGTTGGATGAGTTGAAAAGTACATGGATGGCTAAGCTCAATGATAAATGTATATTTATCTCAGCTCGTGAAAAACAGAATATTGAAGAACTTAAAGACGTGTTGTATAAGACCGTACGCAAACTTCATGTACAAAAATATCCCTATAACGATTTTTTATATCCAACAGATTAAGTATGAAAGAATATAGAAATCTGACAGAAGAAGAGATTGCGATCCTTGAGGAACGTAGTTGTTGGGCAGAGGATTGGAATACAGTCAAAGTGTCAGAGGGTTTTAAACCCAATTATCTCCATCGAGTAATGTTTTATGGAAATATCTTTTTGGGAGCTTTCAACGATAAGCTGGAAGTAAGTAAAGGTTTTTTCAAACATTCCGGCATCAATAATGCGACATTGCGAAACGTTACTGTTGGCAATAACAGCCTGATTGAAAATATTGGAAGCTATATCAATAATTATTCCATTGGCGACGGTTGCCACATTTCCAATCTTAGCATAATGGAAACCACCGAAGGAGCTACCTATGGTGAAGGTAATCTGATATCTGTTCTCAATGAAATTGGTGAGGGCAACCTGGTTTTGTTCAGAGATTTAAACAGCCAGTTTGCAGCTTTCATGGTCAACCATTTTGAAGACAAAACCCTCAAAGAAACTGTCGGGAGATTAATCAAGGAAGATATCAAACTCCACCAACCCGAGCATGCATGGATCGGAAACAATGTCAAAATTGTAAATACAAAAGATTTAACGAATACAATTGTATTTGACGACTGTGAAATCTATGGAGCATCAAGGTTGAGCGACTGTACACTTTTAAGCTCTAAGGATGCAAGCGTATATATCGGGACAGGTGTAATCTGTGAAAATTCCATCATATCCAACGGCACATCCATCATCAACAGCGTAAAAATGCAAGATTGCTTCGTCGGAGAAGCTTGTCAGATCAGTAACGGATTTACTGCTTCGGCAAGTGTTTTCTTCGCTAACAGCTTTATGGCAAACGGAGAAGCATGTGCAGCTTTCTGTGGTCCATTTACGTCAAGCCATCACAAAAGCAGTTTATTGATAGGTGGAATGTTTTCGTTTTACAATGCAGGATCTGCAACCAACTTTAGCAACCATGCTTATAAAATGGGGCCAATGCATTATGGCACCTTACAACGAGGATGTAAAACGGCAAGTGGAGCTTATTTATTAATGCCCGCCAACATCGGTACATTCTCTGTTTGCTTTGGCAAACTGATGTATCATCCCGACACGCGTAAGCTACCTTTTTCATATCTTACAGCTTATGGCGACATCATGTATCTTACACCTGGTAGAAATATTGCGACGGTTGGACTTTATAGAGATATCAGAAAATGGCCAAAGCGTGATTTGCGTCCAAAGAATACGCAGAAGAGCATTGTCAATTTTGATTGGCTATCCCCCTACTCTGTTGGTGAAATCTTGGAAGGAAAGAAAATCTTGGAAAACTTACAAGAGGCTTCAGGAACCGATGTGTCAACCTATAATTATCATGAATATGTCATTAAAGCCAGCTCACTGGAAAAAGGTATAAAATATTATGACATAGCCATACGCATCTATATGGGTGCTGTGCTCAAAAGGGTTTTGAAGGCAGACCCTACACTTGCACCACCGAAGTCAGATGTCGGAACGGGCGCGTGGAATGACCTTTCTGGACTATTGTTACCCGTTTCGGAAGAAAATCGTTTGATTGAGGATATCAAAAAAGGCAATATGGAAACGATTCAGGACGTTCTGGAACGATTTGAGGAAATCAACGATAACTATAGGGAATATTTGTGGACTTGGACCTATAAACTGATTAAAGATTACTATGGGCTTGAAGATATTACGCTCGAGAATGCAGCTCACATTCACCAAGACTATGTGAATGCTAGAAGAGCGTGGATCGCAGAAATCCGTTTGGATGCTGAGAAAGAATTTCTTATGGGTGACGTTGAACCAGATGTACTGGAGAGCTTCATAGATCAGCTGGATCGTGAAATAAACTTTGAGAATTAATATTCTATACAAGTTTTTGAAACAACATTTACAAATCATTTATTATATATTATTCATATGGCAACTACACCAGATTTCAAGTATGCTCCTATGTTCCAGATTGGAGAGGACGATACCAAGTACTATCTACTGACAAAAGATGGAATATCTGTCGGTGAATTTGAAGGCAAACCTGTTTTAAAGGTACAGCCCGAGGCTCTAACTTTACTGGCGCAACAAGCTTTTCATGATGTAAACTTTTTCCTTCGCCGTTCCCATAACGAGCAGGTGGCTAAAATTCTGAACGACCCGGAAGCATCAGAAAACGACAAATATGTAGCACTTTCCTTCCTTAGAAATGCCGAAGTGGCTTGCAAAGGTAAACTACCTCTTTGCCAAGATACGGGTACCGCGATCATTCATGGCGAAAAAGGTCAGCAAGTATGGACCGGCTTCGATGATGAAAAAGCCCTATCTCACGGCGTTTACAACACCTATACACAAGACAGCCTTCGTTATTCGCAGAACGCACCGCTCAATATGTACGACGAAGTTAATACCCGTTGCAACCTTCCTGCCCAGATTGATATCGAGGCAACCGAAGGTATGGAATACAAGTTCCTTTGTGTGACAAAGGGTGGTGGGTCTGCCAACAAGAGTTATCTGTATCAAATGACAAAGGCCATCATCCAGAATCCCGGCACATTAGTCCCCTTCTTGGTGGATAAGATGAAGTCACTGGGAACTGCTGCCTGTCCGCCATACCATATCGCTTTTGTCATTGGCGGTACCTCTGCAGAGAGAACGATGCTTACCGTAAAGTTGGCTTCAACTCATTATTATGACAACTTGCCAACTACAGGCGATGAGACGGGGCGTGCTTTCCGTGATGTAGCTTTAGAAAAAGAATTGTTGCTCGAGGCTCAGAAAATAGGATTAGGTGCACAGTTTGGCGGTAAATATCTTGCTCATGATGTTCGCGTCATCCGTTTGCCTCGTCACGGTGCTTCTTGTCCTATTGGTTTAGGTGTGAGTTGTTCTGCCGACCGCAATATCAAGGCAAAAATAAATCAGGATGGCATTTGGATAGAAAAACTGGATGATAATCCATCTGAACTGATTCCGGAAGAATTCCGTCAGGCAGGTGAAGGCAATGCCGTTAAGATTGATCTCGATCAACCCATGTCTGAGATTTGCAAGATATTAAGCCAATATCCAGTCTCTACACGTGTCAGCTTGAATGGTACTATCATTGTGGCACGCGATATTGCCCATGCAAAACTTAAGGCTCGTCTCGATGCAGGAGAAGACCTTCCAGCATATTTCAAAAATCATCCAATTCTTTATGCAGGTCCGGCCAAGACACCCGAAGGAATGCCTTGTGGAAGTATGGGCCCGACAACCGCCAACCGTATGGACCCTTATGTTGATGAATTCCAAGATCACGGCGGATCTCTCGTTATGATAGCAAAGGGAAACCGCACCGATGTTGTAACGGATGCCTGCAAAAAGCATGGTGGGTTCTATCTCGGCAGCATTGGAGGACCGGCAGCCGTCTTATCGATGAATTCTATCAAGAGCATCGAACTGGTTGAATATCCTGAATTGGGAATGGAAGCTATCTGGAAAATTGATGTGGTAGATTTTCCTGCTTTCATTCTTGTTGATGATAAAGGAAACGATTTTTTTAAACAACTGAAACCTTGGGCCCCAACTTGTGCTGAATAGTGGGGGAATGTTCAATGTCTTCTTTTTCTGAATGATTCCTTTGCAAGCCAATGTTGGGATAGGGATCACAATATTAGACATTATCAAAAGCCTCTATTATTTAGAAATTATTTCTATAAACACTTTACTCTTTTAAAATGAGGGTAAAGTGTTTTTTCTTTTGTTGTACAATGAAATCATTCTTAGAAACGAGTAAAAACAGACTATTATACAAACCCACTAATATTGAACTGCAAACTTCATCCTATTGATCCACAATATTCATGCTATTGATGTACAATATTACCGAGGGCGACAATACCTGAATTTGTTTTACACTTAGATTCCTCTATTTGCTGATCCAGAATACATTATTTTTCAAGTATTAACAATTTACTTTATACCATCACCCTTTCGTTTTGATTTCTATAGATTTGAGGTAGATAGTCATTTGACAAAATAAACATAGCACAACAAGTGTTATTGAAAAAAATAAGGATCTCAATGAATTAAGCGGTTCGATGTATTAACATCGGACCGTTTACTTTTTGGACATGTCAAGCATAATTCATATCTTTGCAAAAGAAATATCATTTTATTTATGGAATCGATTGCAGTAAGCCCCAAACAGGCTCTTCAACTGAATTGGTGGTTAACTATAGCCATTGTATTCTATCTTCTTGATACTTTTGTTGGATTTCGCACAACAACCCCACTATCCCATTCTACCGGTTTGGACATCCTTCTTGATTTGTTTGGTTCAACATTTTTTCAACAAACATTCAGTTTGGTTTATCGACTTTCGTATTTATGGATATTGGGCTTCATTGCAAAAAACTTTAACCAAATAAAGAGTCCGTCTTCATCCATTATATGGATTTGGTTCGGTTTAAAAGCCACATTGACAGTCTTGTTGTATATTCCTTTTGCCTTCGCCAATCCTTTGATTGCTAAAGTTGCTTTAGTGATGAATCTGTTTGAAGTGATTTTAATCGTATGGATCGGATCATTACTTATATTAAATCATCATAAGAGGCTCTATCAATTAGGATGGGCTCTCGTTATCACACAGATAATTATGTTATTGCCACAGTTGATATCTATTCTATTAAGATCACAAAGCGATGCTTCTGAGGTTCAGACATTTTTGACTAACATGATGTATGGTCTACTTAAAAATTGGAGATACCTCTATGCTCTCTTTACGGTATGGATCTTTATTTCTATGAGAAGAATATTTAGCGTCCCTGAATTATCTGATTTAAAAGATACATGATTATCGTCCAATAATTTATAACATTTATCAATAGAAATTTTATCATACAAATCAATAATATGTCTAGGAAAAAGAAACCATTACCCTTGCTTGAGAACATTACTATTACAGATATTGCAGCAGAAGGAAAATCGATAGCACGAGTAGATGATCTAGTAATATTTGTTCCCTTTGCTGTCCCTGGTGATGTTGTAGATCTTCAAGTTAAGAAGAAAAAACATCATTATTGTGAAGCTGAGGTTGTAAGATTCGTTCAATATAGTGAAATACGTCAAAAACCATTTTGCCAACATTTTGGTATTTGCGGTGGTTGCAAGTGGCAGAATTTGCCTTATGAGGAACAATTAAAGTCAAAACAGAAGCAGGTTTTCGATCAACTGACTCGAATAGGCAAGATCCAATTGCCTGAAATGAATCCAATTTTAGGATCTGTCAAAACGCAAGAATATCGAAATAAGCTTGAATTCGGTTGTTCCAATAAGCGATGGCTTACCAAAGAAGAAGTAGCTTCAGGCTTTAAATACGATAATATGAATGCGATTGGATTTCATATCACTGGTGCATTTGACAAGATTTATCCAATTGAGAAATGTTGGTTGATGGACGATCTAAGCAATCAGATTAGGAATGAAATCAGAGATTATGCATTGTCACATGATATCTCATTCTTCGATTTAAGAGAACAAACAGGTCTCTTACGCGACATTATGGTCAGAAACTCTAATACCAACGAATGGATGGTGCTGGTTCAATTTAAATTTAAGGAGGATGGTGATGAACAAAAAGCGCTCGATCTCTTGAAATACATTGGTGACAAATTTCCTCAAATTACATCTCTATTGTATGTAGATAACCAAAAGTGTAATGACACTTTTGGGGACCAAACTGTGAATGTGTTTAAGGGAAAAGATCATATTATGGAAACAATGGATGACCTACAGTTCAAAGTAGCCGCAAAAAGCTTCTATCAGACCAATACGGAACAGGCCTATCATCTTTATTCCGTTGCACGTGACTTTGCCCGTCTTAGTGGTAACGAATTGGTTTATGACCTTTATACGGGTACTGGCACTATCGCCAATTTCATTGCGCGACAAGCCAAGGAAGTGATCGGAATAGAATATGTCGAAGATGCCATCCAGGACGCAAAAGTAAATTCACAAATCAATGACATAACAAACACACAATTCTATGCCGGTGACATGAAGGATATTCTCACAGATGCATTTATTGCTGAGCATGGTCAACCAGACATTATCATCACAGATCCACCTCGGGCAGGAATGCATTCCGACGTAATCGGCACAATTCTGCGAGCTGAACCCAAACGAATTGTATATGTAAGTTGTAATCCTGCAACACAAGCACGAGATCTGGAGTTATTGGACGGACTATATCAGGTAACGGCTATTCAACCTGTCGACATGTTTCCCCATACTCCACATGTTGAGAATGTAGTACAATTAGAACATCGATAACGATCATCATAAATATAACTTGTCCATGAGAACAAATAGGGTTTTACTGATTTATACAGGAGGTACGATAGGCATGGGTAAAAACCGTGAGACCAGCATACTTAAACCGCTCGATTTTAACCATTTGATCAAAAATGTGCCCGAATTTGAATATATTGAAACCAATATTGAGTTCTACCAGTTTAATCCGCCAATTGACTCAAGTGACATGCACCCTGTGATGTGGGCTAAATTGGTGAAGATTATCAGCGAGCGGTATGAACAATATGACGGGTTTGTCATCCTCCATGGTACAGATACCATGGCCTATACAGCCTCTGCCCTCTCGTTTATGCTAGAGAACTTGACTAAACCGGTTATTCTTACAGGTAGTCAGTTACCAATCAATCAATTGAGGACAGATGGTAAAGAAAATCTTTTATCTAGTATTGAATTAGCTTCCGCACATTATGCGGATGGGAAGGCAATGGTTCCAGAGGTTTGTATTTATTTCAGTGGTCGTCTCTTGCGTGGAAACAGAAGTACAAAGAAAAATACCGATGGGTTTAATGCATTCGAGACTTTCAATTATCCTCACCTATGTGATGCGGGGATCAACTTTACATTCCACCATCATCATATTCTAACACCTGACTTTTCAAAACCGATGGTCCCACATTATGAAATGGATTCGAATGCATTGATACTGTCATTGTTTCCGGGATTGAAAGAAGACATTTTCAAACACATTCTTGACAATCACTCATTAAAAAGTATCGTAATGCGAAGCTTTGGGAGTGGAAATGCTCCTAAGGCGGACTGGTTAATGAAGCTTTTGGAAAAAGCATCAAAAAATGGCACAATCATCGTCAATGTTAGTCAATGTGTATCCGGGAACGTTGAGATGACAAGGTATGATACAGGTTATCAGTTGAAGAATATCGGTGTCATTAGCGGCTATGACAGTACGATTGAAGCGGCTATCACCAAACTCATGTACTTGCAGGCAAGCTATAGCGATAATGATATGATACGCACCAAATTGAACCAATCCTTGGCTGGAGAAATCAGCATCTAATAAGTAACACATCTCGAAAGCAAACAAAATAAACGCTTTCAAGAACCTTGAAATTTTATTCAGAAGACTTTGAGAAGAAGGAGTATGTTAACGTTTCGCCAATTCAAGAAAAGAAGTTTCAGATGCAATAGTGTAACAAAAGAAAAAACGGTGTAAATCTATCTATAGATGGATTACACCGTTATATTTTATGTGAAACTTAAAAAGAATTCTATTAAATTCGAATTTCTTTCAATATATCAGACATCTTCTGCTTTGTTTTGATCGTTGTCGGTACCAAAGGCAATCTCAACACATTCTCAATATAACCCATGTCATTGAGCAATGCCTTTACTCCTGCAGGATTACCATCAACGAACAGCAAGCTATATAGTTCGGTGAACATATGATGTATCTTTCTGGCAGATACAAATTCACCCTTGAATTCAAGTCTGATCATTCTAGAGAACTCTTTTGGTAAAGCGTTTCCGATAACAGAGATTACTCCTGCTGCCCCACTGGCAATCATCGAAAAGGTTAAAGAGTCGTCTCCACTAATTACATCAAAGCGATCAGGCTTATTCTTAATAATTTCATCTACTTGTTCCAAGTTTCCAGAAGCTTCTTTGATTGCGACAATATTCTCACAGTCATTTGCAAGACGAAGGGTCGTCTCTGATTTCAAGTTAACTCCCGTTCGGCCGGGTACATTGTACAATACTACAGGCAATGGACTTGCTTCGGAAATAGCCTTAAAATGTTGGTAGAGCCCTTCTTGTGAAGGCTTATTATAATAAGGGCATACGCTCAATATACCATCAATACCCGACCAATCTGTCGTTTGCAATTCTTCAATCACTTCAACCGTATTATTACCTCCGCAATATTTCAGGATTGGAACACGACCATTATTGACATTTTTAACTAGTTCTGTTATCTTTTCTTTTTCATCTTTCGACAAACAAGGGCTCTCACTTGTTGTTGCTAGTATGCACAAAAAATCTACCGCATTATCTAAGTGATATTCTATCAGACGCTTTAAAGCTGGATAATCAACTTTGCCTTCCAATGTAAAAGGGGTAATTGTTGCAACGCCAAGTCCTTTAAAAATGTTGTGTGCCATAAACTCTTCTTTACCTTACAATTTGCGTGCAAAGATAGTGTTTTCAAACGAAATAAGCGTATAAACTTATATTTTTAAAGTAAATTATTACTTACTTCCCAAATAAAGGAACACCATGCCAAGCAAAACAAGAGCCAGATCTACTGTTTTTCCTTTTAGATTCTTTTCATGAAAAATTAAAGCTCCGAAAGTAAAACTTACTAAAACACTGCTTCTTCTAACCATTGACACAATAGAAATCATGGCGCTTGGTAGACTCAAAGCATAGAAATATACAAAATCGGCAATGCATAGTGACAGGCTAATGCCTATAATACTCCAAGACCAGTGAAAAGATGTCGTGTTTCGATGGGTTGGATACCATAAAACCAATAACACGATCCCCATGAAAACGCATTGATAGATGTTAAACCAGCTTTGAACCATCATCTTGTTTAGACCTAAGCCACCATCATTTTGTGAAGCCATCAAAAATTTATCGTATAATCCACTGACGGCTCCAAATAAAGCAGCAAGTATTAACAGAATTATCCATTTATTGTGTTTAAAGTCTATTCCTTCCTTTTTTCCTGTTCTACTAATCAAAAAAAATGAAGTGATTGCCAACATCACTCCAATCCACTGGTATAAGTTCAAACGTTCACTAAACACCATCATCGCGCCAATCAGCACCATAATGGGTCGCGTTGCATTAATTGGTCCGACAACGGTTAATGGCAAATGTTTCATTGCAAAATAACCACATATCCAGGAAGACAACACGATTAAGCTTTTCAAAAAGATAAATCCATGTACTTCCCAATTGCCAGAACCGACATAGAATATGGTATTATCTAAGCTATGTGTAACACTTGAAAACAGAATAAAAGGGAGAAATATTAAAGAAGCGAACAATGTATTTAAAAACAACACAGGTAAAACGGCATTACCTTGAAGAGCTTTCTTTTTAAAAACATCATAAAATCCCAGTAAAGCAGCCGATAAAAATGCTAACAATAACCACATCTCAATATTCTATATCTTCTAAAAACAGCGCATTTGCAGGCATACTTTCTCCTGCCTCTGAGCGGCTTCCATTTTGAATAACTGTATCAAATTGTTGTAAAGTCATCCTGTGTCTTCCAACTTCTATTAAAGTGCCAACAACTGCACGAACCATATTTCTTAAAAACCGATTGGCTTTGATGGCAAAAAACCAAGTATCTGAATCAATCTGAACCCATTCAGCTTGGATAACATCACATAAAGTCGTTTTGACATCCGTATGTGTCTTGCAAAAAGCCCCAAAGTCTTTTACCGAAAGCAAATGACATGCTGCTTCGTTCATCAAGTGAAAGTCTAATCGTTCGTGCAATTGACATGAATAAAAACGCCTAAAAGGATCTTTTCGCAAATGCACATAATAGTGGTAGGTACGCCATTTCGCACTAAAACGAGCATGCATATTAGAATCAACAGGAACGATTTTCTCAATTGAAATATCTCTTGGCAATAATCTGTTGAGTCTAAATACGAACAATCCTGTGTCTATTTCGCCATCAAAATCAAAGTGGGCAACCATCAAACGAGCATGCACGCCACTATCGGTTCTGCCAGCTCCTACGATCACGATAGGTTGCCTCAAAATGGTAGAAAGTGCCTTTTGTAATTGTTCCTGAACCGAATCTGCATTGGGTTGTATCTGCCATCCATGATAAGCTAAGCCATCAAAGCTTAGATATACAAAATATCTCTGCATGCCGACTATGGATTCACGTCATGAGGTCTGAATTGACGATCTGCAACATGTTTCATGGCCTGACGATGAAACTTATTTTCTGCATTGATAATCTGAAAGACTTTGCTAGGGGGCAATATTTCCAAAAACTTGTTATGGTATATTTGTTGTAGCTCTTTAACCTTGATTTCATTACTATCAGCCTTCCTGATTACATCTTCACACATTTGTTCATTTCTAATGTCAACATGTCTAAAGCGTCTTTGATCGATTATATAGCCCAGTTGTTTCTTTCTCATCTCTCGATATAATGGGAAGAAAGTGGCCGCTTCCTTTGGTGTTAGCAACGCTTCAGTCGTAATAAACTGCTCAAGGGCGGCCTCAAACTTTTCAGGACTAAACATTCTGCCACCTGGATGTTGGGCCAACAATTCAACCGAATTACCTAAAAAAATAGCAATAAATGCTATCTTAATTAACTTTACCATATCTTATATGCCATTAATTATCCGAAACGATTTCATAAATATCTTCATTATCCATCATTGACAGAAACGTAAATTGGTCTACGCTCACTTCACTGGAAGATTCATTTGGCATCTTTTGGGAAGATGATATCGCGTCTGTATTTTGATGGTTTCTATAGTCAAAATAAACAAATGTTGACAAAAGCAAGACTAAAACACTCGCAGCCACCATCAGTGCTGGCCGTACTGAGGACCATACATTGCGATGTACCTTTACAGTTCCTGTCTGTTTGTCTGGCAATTGATTCATCATTTGGTCTGCGAACTTTTCAAAATATCCATCTGGAACCTTGAAAGGATTCTCCTGACCAAATCGTTCTTTTATATAAAGTTCATCACGTACCATATCTATACTTTTATTTTTAGACGTAAAAAAGTTTAAAAGGTTTAGTCTTTTTTCTTAAAATATTCAGTAATCTTCAAAACAGCTAAATGATAACTGGCTTTCAATGCACCTTCACTTGTATTGAGTAGTTTGCTCATTTCAGAATATTTCATTTCATCAAAATACCTTAGGTTAAAAACGATTCGCTGTACCTCTGGCAACTTTGAAATGGCTTCTTGAAGAACCGCTTGCGTTTCATCGCCATCAAAATATTCATCAGCCAATAACTGGTTGGCCACATTGTTATGATCCTCTCCCAGAAAAGACATCCTACTATTTCGGCTTCGTAAAAAATCAAGTGATTCATTGATCGCTATTCTATATACCCAAGTCGAGATTTTAGACTTATTTTTAAAGTCATCTAAATTATTCCATGCTTTCAAAAAAGTGTTTTGCAACACGTCATTTGCATCATCATGATCCATGACTATACGACGTATGACCCAATATAGCTGTTCGCTAGATTGTTGGACGAGCTTCGAGAATGCCTGACGCCGAGTCTTTGGATTCTCTAGTTGCTGAAGAAGGGATGTATCATCTTTTCGTCCTGCCATATATTACTTCATATAGTTCTGTAAATATTGATAAATCACACGGTCGTAACCATAAACGTCTCCATATTCTTTCATTACATTATTTTCATCTGGATAGATCGTGTAATAGAGAATAAACAAGGGAACTGCCGGCTGAACATTTACAGAACTGATCAATTTTTCCCTATTCAACGTATCTTTCGAAACGGTTGGTTCTGAAGATTTTTCAAAAACACTTTTCGATTGAACGTCGGCCGTCATGGAATATTGTATCTTATTACTCAGCTTTTTATCTTGATCGGATAACAAAAAGACCGCAAAATCAAATGGTTTTTCTAGCCTTACACAACCATGAGAAACATCTCTGTTCGATTGTTCAAAGTTAGCTCGAGAAGAAGTATCGTGAAGATAGATCGCTAAATCATTGTTAAATCGAAAAACGATTCTCCCTAAAGCATTTCCTTCTCCACCTTCCTGGATGACAAAATAGTCGCCACTTTCCAGCATTGATCTGGTTACTTGTTTGACATCCACCCGCTTTCCGGAAATCCGATGCCGAATAAAATATCGATGACTGTCAAAATAAGTTTCGTCTTGAGCATGCTTTGAAATACTTTTAACAATGATACTCTTTGGAATAATCCATTGAGGATTGATATCCATTCGCTTAATTTGGCTGATCATCAAAGGTGTTTTCGTATCAAACGAGCCAATACTGATGCGCATAGAAAGGATTTTCTTTCCATCTTTGGCCATCAAATGTTGGGATGGCACATTGACCAAAACATATTTGTCATGCCGCTGAGGTTCATCCTTCAACCGCCATCTGGCCCTTTCCATATTGCAAAGAAGCTTTACTCTCTGATTTCTGGTAACGGCACTAGGCAGTCTTTTAGAAAATTCTCTGTATAATTCGTTATTGGGTTCTATGGCTGTCAGGTAATTGGAAAGGTTATGATGTCTAACCTCATTGATGGCATTGATCCAAAATTTCTTGTTCGGACGGTCCATAGCTACTTCAAAGAGTTTGTAGTAGCTTACTTGAAGAGAATCTTTATTCTTGATATCCAAGTGGTTGAACATTCCATAAGGATTGGTAAATCCATAACGTTGACCCACAACATATCTCAGATATGCTTTTGTTAAATGATATTCCAAGCTGGCAAGAACCATATTGATGTTATGATTTCCATCATCGAAATTTAAGGAACGAAACCGTATTAAATCATCTGAGATACGATTCACACAAAACTTATCATCAGAAAACCCTATGTTCTTTACAGTTTTCAAATAAGTCAGTAAGGTATCTGCCCGCTCATCAACACCTAACCGGTCAATCCACAAGAACGCATTCTTGCTGCCATAGTAATTCTTTGTATAATAATCAGCCTGCATTGAGTCTGCATCTGATTTCACCATCGAATAAATATAATCTCTAATCTCCCGGGATTTGATGGAATATTGATTCGATTTCAGATGCGAAAACGATTTCACATCTAAATTATGATTGATATTAACAGTTTTCTCTTTGCAAGAACACAATATGAATACAAAAAGAAAGAGAAACGCTGTTTTATAGAAGACTCGCAAGGTTTTCTATCTGACTGAAATTTTTCTGACTGTTTTGCCAACTTTTACAATATAACAACCTTTGGCAAAATTAAGTTCATATTTCTTGTCTGGTCCATCCACTTTAACGCTCATCACGCAGACGCCTGCAACATTATAGATTTGCATCACCTGGCTATTGGCTCCACAAACGTGCAATACTGATTCATTCATAGAAATAGTAACATCTTGCATACTAGTTTCTACAACATCCACGAAAGGAGCGGCAACACTTTGTTGGGGCAAAGCCAACAAAAGCAACACGCCTATGGATATAGATAAGATCGTTTTAAGCATATAATTCTATTGTGTTCAGTATTGTGCAAATATACTGATAAAAACAATATTTGGAGTAATTCAGTTTAGTAATATTTTAAACTTAACACTATTTAACATCAAAGATATCCCCTTCGTTTGACAAATGACTGTTTGGGAAGATGTTCTTTGCCTCTTTCAACAAAGCAAATTCATCATCATAACGTGCACTGTAGTGCCCCAGTAATAACGTATTTACATTTGCATCACGTGCAACAGTGGCGGCTTGAGCTGCGGTACTATGGTAAAACATCTTTGCACGTTGCTTATTTTGTTCATCATAGGTTGATTCATGGTAAAGCATCGTCACATTTTTTAATTGCTTCGACAATGACGGCATGTATCGTGTATCACTGCAATAAGCATAACTTCTTGGTGCTTCGGACGGAAGTGTCAAGCGTTTATTGGGAATCAGTTCACCCTCCACAGTTATCCAATCTGTCCCATTCTTGATATTGTTGATCTGAGAAATTGGGATTTCATAGAAATCAATCACATCTCTGCGGATATGGGGCAATGTTGGTTTTTCTCTGAAAAGATATCCGCAACACGGTATGCGATGCTCCAAGGGAATGGTTTCAATAGACAAGCTCTTATCCTCATAGATAATTTGATGGGTTGTCGTATCTACAGGGTGAAATTCTACTTGAAACTCCAAACCTGTACAAAACATTTCCATTTGCATCTGTAACATCTTTTCGTATTCAGACGGAGCATACACGTGCAGGGTTGCCGTTCTGCCAAGCATTCCAAATGTAGAGATCATACCGATGAGACCAAGGCAATGGTCACCGTGAAGATGGGAAATAAAGACTGCATGGATTTTTGTGAACCTTATTTTTGTTCGACGTAATTGCACTTGCGTGCCTTCTCCACAGTCTATCATAAAGTATTTTTCACGAATCTCAACGACCTGTGATGATGCACTATGCTTGAGCGTCGGCAACGCACTGCCACACCCTAAAATGTATACTTTAAATGGTTCCAATCCAAAAAACCTTATTTTTGTCTTTGATAAGCAAATATGCCAACCTTATTTTCGAGATAGAGGCTATCGGCGCCTAACGAATAAATGCTAAATGTATCTTTATTGAGCATCAACTGACCATTTAAAATTTTCCAAGTGGTCCAGGGGCTTTTTTCTGATCGTACAAATGACTTTACGATACCACCTTCCTGAATTTCAAAGTTCTTGTCGATACTCATCCATTTTCCTAACAGAGATGTCAAATTAATTACCTTTCTGGCAACCAATTCGTCTTGATATTTTGTTCCGATAACGGCCATGTGGTCTCCAACCATTTTTCCACCGAGAACATCTGACTTATAATCACCATCATCATTCAACATATATTGCAACGTATCGCCTTCGTCTGAAATCAACTCTAAAGTATGCATACCTGTAGATTCGCCGCAGACACCATATACCGTTGAATCTACTACGGTTTCTTCGTCTTTAGACTGCTCTACCTTAACTGTTTTTTTACGTTCTGAACAACCTAAAAAAAGCAGCAACGACAACAGCATTATTGACCATTTTTTCATAATCTATCTATTCTTTATTTGTAAAAATTCTTTCGTTTTTTTGCAATTTTTCAATTGCTATCCTTATAAACGATTCAAGTTTCTGCTCGGTACCAGAAAGTCATATCGACAATCTATTTTTCACACCCCCTTTAGATTGACCGACAAAACCATTGATATTGCAGGTTAAAACCATGCAAATTGTACATCGATATCAGTGGTATTGGAAAACCATTATTATTCAACGCTTCTTGACGTATCTCGAAGTGCATAATAATGGCGTTTACCTTCTATGTCAACATCCCATCTTTTTCCAGTTGTTTTGCATCATTCCAAAGCTTATCCATTTGTGATAACGTCATGTCCTTTAATCGTTTTTGATTTTTTGCTGCAGTTTTTTCCACATAATTGAAACGTCGAATAAATTTCTGGTTTGTTAACTCCAAAGCATTCTCCGGATTCAAATGATACAACCGGGCGGCATTAATGATGCTGAAGAAAAAATCACCCAATTCGCGAGTTGAATGATCGCGATCCCCTTTTTGAAGTTCAACCTTCAATTCATCCAGCTCTTCTTCTACCTTTTTCCAGACATCCTCGCGCTGAGGCCAATCAAAGCCAACATTACTTGCCTTTTCCTGCACCCTAAAGGCCTTGATCATTGATGGCAAAGCAGCAGGCACACCGGATAAAACACTTTCGTTTCCATCCTTTTCGCGTTGTTTGATTTGTTCCCATGTCTCAGCAACGGCTTGCTCTGTTGTCGGTATTTCTGCATCTTCTGCGGTAGCGGTCAACCCGTTATTTACCTGTTCTTTAGGATCTCCTGTCCACCCTGTCCAGTCAATGAATGGATGCCTGAACATCAATTTGTCGGCTTCTTGGTTGCAAACATCGGCAATGTCAAAATCGTTGGTTTCACTTCCGATGATGGAATAAAACAGCACATGTTCCATGACATCACCAAGTTCCTTACAGATATTCCTTCTATCGTCTTTCAGCAATGCGTCACAAAGTTCGTATACCTCTTCAATTGTATTTGATCTGAGACTTTCGTTTGTCTGCTTTCTATCCCAAGGGCATTCTTTCCTCAATCTTTCTTGAACATCTAACAGACGGCCAAAAGCTTGAAGGATATCTTCTTTTGTATGCATGTGTTTATATTTATTTATGCAAATGTAAACAAATTCATTGGAAATTTCGTAATTTTGCAACGATAAAAAATTCGAATTAATATTTTAGAAAACAAGAAAATATGGAATTAGCGAGTAAGTATGATCCAAAAGACGTAGAATCCAAATGGTACGAATATTGGTTGAACAACAAGCTGTTTGATTCTAAACCAGACGGAAGAGAACCTTATACGATTGTAATTCCTCCCCCCAATGTAACAGGTGTATTGCATATGGGGCACATGCTAAACAATACGATTCAGGATATCTTGGTTAGAAGGGCTCGTATGGAAGGCAAAAATGCCTGCTGGGTACCAGGAACCGACCACGCGTCTATTGCGACTGAAGCGAAAGTAGTGGCAAAATTGGCTGAACAAGGTATCAAAAAAACAGATCTTACCCGTGATCAGTTCTTGGAACATGCTTGGGACTGGACTCATGAACACGGAGGCATCATACTGAAACAGCTGCGAAGACTAGGGGCTTCTTGCGATTGGGACCGCACTGCTTTTACCATGGACGAAACCCGTTCGAAAAGCGTCATCAAGGTATTTTGCGACCTTTACCAAAAGGGATTGATTTACCGCGGCGTACGAATGGTCAACTGGGATCCTCAAGCCCAGACGGCACTCAGTGATGAGGAGGTCATCTACAAAGAGGAACATTCAAAATTGTATTACCTTAGATATCATGTCGTTGAAGAGCCTGGCAAGTATGCGGTGGTTGCGACGACCCGTCCTGAGACCATCATGGGTGATACGGCGATGTGTATCAATCCAAACGACCCTAAAAACGCGTGGTTGAGAGGTAAGCATGTCATTGTTCCGCTGGTAAACCGTACGATCCCTGTTATCGAGGATGATTATGTTGATATCAATTTTGGAACAGGCTGTTTGAAAGTTACCCCTGCTCATGATATCAATGACCATGCGCTGGGATTGAAACATGGATTACCATCTATCGATATTTTCAACGACAATGGCACCATTTCAGCGGCTGCAGGATTGTATGTCGGCATGGACCGTATGGATGTCCGTAAGCAAATTTCAAAAGATCTGGCTCAAGCCGACTTGATGGAAAAAGTAGAGGATTACGACAATAAAATAGGATATTCTGAACGAACCAATGTTCCAATCGAACCTAAATTGTCTACACAATGGTTCTTGAAGATGCAGCACTTTGCCGATTTGGCCTTGCTGCCGGTCATGGATGATGACATCCAATTCTATCCTGCTAAATACAAGAATACTTATCGCCACTGGCTTGAAAATATTAAGGACTGGTGTATCAGTCGACAGCTTTGGTGGGGACATCGAATTCCGGCATACTATTTCAATATCGGCGATAAAAAAGACGTGGTTGTAGCCGAAACAGCTGATGAAGCACTAAGATTGGCCCAACAAATAGAACCGTCTCTCACAGCAAAAGATTTGGCCCAGGATGATGACTGTTTGGATACCTGGTTCTCATCTTGGTTGTGGCCTATTTCTGTTTTCGATGGTATCAACAACCCTGACAATGAAGACATCAAATATTACTACCCTACCGCAGATTTGATTACAGGACCAGATATCATTTTCTTCTGGGTAGCACGTATGATTATGGCCGGATACGAGTACAAAAACGTAATGCCATTCAAGCATGTTTACTTTACCGGTATCGTTCGTGATAAGTTGGGACGTAAAATGAGCAAGAGTTTGGGCAACTCGCCCGATCCGATCAAACTCATTGACAAATATGGTGCCGATGGCGTACGTATGGGAATGATGCTGAGTGCTCCCGCTGGAAACGACATTCTCTTTGATGAAAGTTTATGTGAACAGGGCCGAAACTTCAACAACAAGATTTGGAACGCATTCCGTCTGGTTAAGGGATGGGAAGTTGCTGACACTGAACAGCCTAAGGCCAATAAGCTGGCTGTCGAGTGGTTTGATGCGAAGTTGCGCATGGCAAACGAAGAATTGAACGATTTGTTCTCAAAGTACCGCATCTCAGAGGCGTTAATGGTAGCCTATCGACTATTTTGGGATGAATTCTCTAGTTGGTATCTGGAAATGATCAAACCGAATTATGGATCTCCAATCGACCAAAAGACATTCGATGATACATTACGCTTCTTCGATGTGCTGCTTAAAATGTTGCATCCGTTCATGCCATTCATCACCGAAGAATTGTGGCAACATCTCAATGACCGTCAGGATGGTGAATCCATCATGAAAGAAAAGTTGGTTGTTGCACTGCCTTCTGATGCTGACAAAGTGCTCGTCAGCAGCCTGGAAAATGTAAAACTGGTTGTGAGCAACGTTAGAATGGTTCGTAATCAGAAGAATATTTCACCAAAAGAACAGCTTGAACTGACGGCCCTTTCTGCCAATCCTTTTGAAGCCTTCAATGATATCATGCTGAAGATGGCAAATCTTGAAAAGATCAGCATTACCGAAGAAAAAGCTGCTGATGCCGTATCGTTTATGATAGGCACTGATGAATTTGCTGTTCCTGTAGGTAAATTGATCAACTTTGAAGATGAAATAAAGAAACAAGAAGATCAACTGCACCATCTGGAAGGATTCTTGTTTGGTATCAAAAAGAAGTTGTCAAACGAAAAGTTTGTTGCGAATGCTCCTGATGACGTTGTCGCATTGGAACGCAAAAAGCAAAGTGATTCTGAAGAAAAAATTGCCTTTTTGAAAGAGTCTATTGCTGAATTAAAAACCAAATTAAATTCTTAGATATGAAGAAACAGTTCCTATTCTGGCTGTTTACCAGTCTTGTTGTTTTGCTGTCATCATGCAGTAATGATACCAGCAACAATATAGAAAGTACCACCAAGCAAACAATTCTTGTGTATATGCCGTGGACGGGTAGCAACAGCAATAGCGGACTGTATAATATCTTCCTGCAAAATCTAGATAGCATTGAATCGGGTATCAAGACAAATAAAGGACTTGGAGATTCGAGACTAATCGTTTTCTTGAGCACTTCCCCATCCGAATCTAGCTTGTATGAGGTGACTTACGATAATGGGGCGTTCAAACACATACCCATCAAGTCGTATACCGGTTCATCTTATACAACGGCTGAAGGCATCTCTCAGATCATCAACGACACGAAATCAGCGGCATATGCATTGAATTATGCCATGATTATCGGGTGCCATGGTACAGGATGGACCTATAAAGCTGATTGGGTTGACTATCCAAATAAGGCTAAATCCTATGGACCTTCAACGCTATATAATGACGATTCTTATGTAAAGACCCGTTTCTTTGGTAGCGTTTCAGATCTACAAAATTATGCAACAGATGTTGAAGTGCTGGCAGCAGGCTTGGAACAATCTGGAACTAAATTCCAGTATATCTTGTTCGATGATTGCTATATGGCGAATGTCGAGACAGCATTCATGCTCAAGAATGTTACCAACTACTTGATTGGATCAACAAGTGAGGTAATAGACCTGGGTATGCCCTATGCAACGATGTGGAAAGGTTTGGCCTCTGCCACACCAAATTACGA
>CALNBT010000131.1 GCA_937874345.1 uncultured Prevotella sp. | reverse complement strand
TGCTGTTAATGGGAATCTTGCCAGAATATAGGTCTAAAGGTGCCAATGCCTTATTGTTTACCGATTTGATACCCGTGTTTAACAAATATGGTTTTACATGGGCAGAGAGCCAAGTGGAAATGGAAACTAACGGTGGAGTGCAAAGTCAATGGGGGCCATTACAGCCAACAAACCACAAACGTCGTAGCTGTTACAAGAAAGAAATTGTCCAATAATGTTGGAAGATAAAAATATTGTTGAAGAAAACCTAACAACAAACGTTCAATATACGGATGAGAATATCCGACATTTGTCGGATATGGAGCATATCCGTACCCGTCCCGGAATGTATATTGGTCGCTTGGGAGATGGTACATTGCCTGAAGACGGAATCTATGTATTGCTAAAAGAGGTTCTCGACAATTCTATCGACGAATTCAAGATGAAGGAAGGCGATAGGATTGAAGTGGATATCGAAGACAATCTTCGCGTCTCAGTGCGCGATTATGGGCGCGGTATCCCCCAAGGAAAATTGGCTGAGGCTGTCAGTATGCTGAATACCGGTGGAAAATACGATTCGAAGGCTTTTAAGAAAAGTGTTGGCCTGAATGGTGTCGGTATCAAAGCCGTCAATGCATTGAGTGCTCACTTCGAGGTACAATCGTTCAGAGCGGGAAAAGTAAGGGCCATCACCTTTGAAAAAGGTGAGCAAAAGACCGATAAAACCTCTTCTACCCAGGACGAGAATGGTACATACATCTATTTTGTACCCGACAATTCGTTGTTTAAAAATTATACGTTCCATGATGACGTTGTGGAGACGATGTTGCGCAACTATACGTACTTGAATTCGGGTTTGACCATCATGTACAATGGTAAACGCATCAAGAGCCGTAACGGTTTGGAGGATTTGCTCAACGATAACATGACAACCGATGGCTTATATCCCATCGTTCATATCATGGGAGACGATATTGAGATTGCGTTTACACATACCAATCAGTATGGAGAAGAGTATTATTCGTTTGTCAATGGACAACATACTACTCAGGGAGGTACGCACCAAAGCGCTTTTAAGGAGCATATTGCACGAACAATCAAGGAATTTTACGACAAGAACTACGAATATACCGACATTCGAAACGGTATCGTGGCTGCCGTGGCCATCAATGTCGAAGAGCCGGTTTTTGAGAGTCAGACAAAGATAAAATTGGGTTCAACATTGATGGAGCCTAAAGGCGAGACCATTAATAAATACATCGGCGATTTCGTTAAACGTGAAGTTGACAACTATCTCCACATTCACAAAGAAGATTGTGCAGACATTCTGGAAGCTAAAATCAAGGAAAGCGAACACGAACGCAAGGCTATGGCCGGTGTAACCAAGTTGGCTCGCGAACGTGCCAAGAAGGCTAACCTGCACAATAAGAAGCTTAGAGACTGTCGCATTCATTTTAATGATGAGAAGAACGACCGAAAAGAAGAAAGCTCTATCTTTATTACCGAAGGCGATTCTGCCAGTGGAAGTATTACGAAGAGCCGTGACGTGAATACTCAAGCCGTATTCTCGTTGCGTGGAAAGCCGTTGAATTCATTCGGACTTACCAAGAAAGTGGTCTATGAAAACGAGGAGTTCAATCTGTTGCAGGCGGCACTTGATATCGAGGATGGCTTAGATTCGTTACGTTACAACAAGGTGATTGTGGCAACCGATGCCGATGTTGATGGCATGCATATACGTCTGTTGATCATTACTTTCTTCTTACAGTTTTTCCCAGAACTGATTAAGAAGGGTCATGTTTATGTGCTTCAAACACCGTTATTTCGTGTTCGCAACCGCAGGACGAAGATAAAGAACAAGAAGGTCTTAGAAGAATCTGATTCAAAACTTGACAAAAAAGAGCGTAAAAGCGATTTTATCACCCGTTATTGTTATACGGATGAAGAACGTCAAATAGCAATTAAGGAATTGGGACCAGATCCTGAAATTACCCGATTTAAAGGATTGGGAGAGATATCTCCAGACGAATTCGTCCATTTTATCGGTCCGGACATGCGCTTGGAGCAGGTAACAATGCACAAAAATGACCAGGTTCAAAAGCTATTGGAATATTATATGGGAAAGAATACGATGGAAAGACAAAACTTTATCATCGATAATCTTGTCGTTGAAGAGGATATTCCTGAAGAAGAATCTACCCCCATCGACTAACCAGATGCCCCTCGGTATCTATATTATTAATGAAAACGTTATAGAAATGAAAAAGATAATTGTATCCATTGTCATTGGATTGAGCATTTGTTCGGCTTCAGCTCAGTTGAATATCAATTTTGGTAAAGACAGTCCCTTGCGTAAACTGCAGATCGCAGAAATGGCGATTAATAATGTTTATGTTGACAGTGTTAATGAAAACAAGTTGGTTGAAGATGGCATCCGTGGAATGCTGAAGGAGCTGGATCCCCATTCTTCCTACACTACGGCAAAAGAAACCAAGGCCATGACAGAATCTTTAGAAGGTTCTTTTGAGGGAATTGGTGTACAGTTCAATATGGTTCAGGATACTTTGTTGGTTATTCAGCCAGTTGTTAACGGCCCATCAGAAAAGATTGGTATCATGGCTGGCGACCGCATTGTAATGGTGAACGATACCGCTATCGCGGGAGTGAAAATGAATCAGCAAGAAATTATGCATCGTCTTCGTGGCCCTAAGGGATCGAAAGTGAAGTTGGGCATCGTCAGAAGAGGTGTTAATGGCGTTCAGACTTTTGTCGTTGTACGCGATAAGATTCCTGTTAAAACCATCGATGCCAGTTACATGATTCGTCCGAATGTGGGATATATCCGCATTGGAAGCTTTGGAGCAACCACCTATTCCGAGTTCATGGACCGTATAGCCAAGCTTAAAAAGCAAGGAATGAAAGACCTTATCGTTGACCTACAGGATAACGGTGGCGGTTTTTTGGAAGCTTCTGTGAAGATAGCAAACGAGTTTTTGCAGAAAAATGACTTGATCGTTCAGACCAAAGGCCGAACCATGAAAGGTCAGGAATATAAGGCCATGGGCGACGGTACCTTGCTTATGGGAAAAGTGATGGTGCTGGTCAATGAATTCTCTGCATCAGCAGCTGAAATCTTTACCGGTGCCATTCAAGACCAGGACCGTGGTCAGGTAGTTGGAAGACGCTCGTTCGGTAAAGGTCTTGTGCAGAGTCCGATTGAGTTCCCTGACGGAAGCATGATGCGATTGACCATTGCTCATTATTATACGCCATCGGGTAGGTGTATCCAAAAGCCATACGTTAAAGGAGATATCGAAGACTATGAGAAGGATTTGGATAACCGTTTCAAACGTGGAGAGGTGTTTAGCTCAGACAGCATTCATTTTGCTGACTCGCTGAAATATCAGACTTTGCGTCTCCATCGCACCATTTATGGTGGCGGAGGCATTATGCCCGACTTCTTTGTTCCGCTGGATACAACGAAATTTACGCCATTTCATCGCCAGCTAGCGGCCAAGAGTATTATTATCAACGAAGACCTGAAGTATGTTGACAGTCAAAGAAAGCAACTCAAGAGGAAATATTCGACCTTTGAATCTTTCAATCGTTCATATGAAGTTCCACAAAGCTTGATAGATGATATCTTGAAATCAGCTGCCGATGCCAAGATAAAGCCAAAGGATGAGGCTGAACTCAAGCAAACGTTGCCCGCTTTGAAGAATCAACTGAAAGCACTCGTTGCCCGTGATTTATGGGATATGGACGAGTATTTTCAGATTGTCAATGAACAAAATGATATTGTGTCGAAGGCGGTAAAGTTGATACAATAGAAATTTTCTTCTGATACATTCTCTTGGAATCATGACGTTCAAGGGCAAAAAGAGAAACATTAAAGCTAGATATAATCGCATTATATCTAGCTTTAATGTTTTTTCAAACGCCTTGGAACGCTACATTTTGGCCGCT
Source organism: uncultured Prevotella sp. (assembly GCA_937874345.1). GTDB lineage: Bacteria > Bacteroidota > Bacteroidia > Bacteroidales > Bacteroidaceae > Prevotella. The sequence continues at coordinate 13,239 of CALNBT010000131.1, read as the reverse complement.
TTCATCGCATGAGATGCGTTGGTTCAATTCCAATTGCTCTGATTTAGCGTTTTTTCTTACTTTGATTCTGTGTCTATTAGGATACCTCTTAGGTGAGATATCTTGAGCGTCTAAAGCTATCTTTGGTCTGTCTATGGTTAGATTGTTGATGAAGGGCGTGACAGATGGTGCGATTGCCCAGTTTCAATATCCCATGAAAAAACCCAAACGAAAACCGTTTGGGCTTCTTTTTATTCTGCTTTAGCAGTCCTCAATTGCAGTGCTTTATTTTCTGCTGCCTCCATTTGTTCGCGTTCTCCCGGTGCTTTGTCATTGATTCCGCATAGATGGAGGATGCCGTGGATAATGACGCGGTATAGTTCTTCATCATAGCTTTTGCCAAATTGCTCAGCATTTGTACGAACTGTGTCCAGGCTAATGACGATATCCCCGTTGAGAATGTCGCCTTCGTCGTCGTCGAAAGTAATGATATCCGTATAATAATCGTGTCCTAAGAACTCGTTGTTTACTGCTAGAATTTTTTCGTCGTTCACGAACATATAGCCCACTTCTCCCACTTTTCGTCCGTAGCTGGCAGCTACAGACTTAATCCATGTTGTTACTTCGCGTTTTTTTATCTTAGGCATTTTCACGCCTTCGGTGTTGTATGTAATCATAATTTGTCGAGAATATCGATGAAAGCGTTTAAATTAAAATTCTGGTTTCTTGGGTATAAACTCGCTGACATCTACTCCAAATAGAATGAGCTCGCGCACCATGCTTGATGATACGCTGGCCAGCTGGGGCTCTGAGAACAGCAACACCGTCTCTATACCTGTGAGTTTCCTGTTGAAATCGGCCTGTTCGCGTTCGTATTCAAAATCCTTCACGCTACGAATGCCCTTGATGATAAAGTCGGCCTGTTCGCGTTTGGCAAAGCTGACGGTCAGGTCATCAAACATTTTAACGCTCACTTTGGGTTCATCCGCATAGATTCCTTGGATGGAAGCAAGCCTTTCTTCGGCGCTGAACATATGTTTCTTGGGGCTGTTCGCGCCAATACCAATCACGATTTTGTCGAAAAGTGTCAATGCCCGACGTACAATCGAATCGTGACCAATGGTAAACGGATCAAAACTTCCTACAAATATGCCTGTTCTCATATGCTTGAATTGATTTGTACAAAGGTAAGATTTATTTGGAAAATCATCTTAAAAAGAGTGTGGTAAAAAACAAAAATAAATGGTTTTAGGTTCCTTTTTCCACTCACGTTCTGAAAGTTTGCTTTTTGATGGATGCAGATTTGCTTTCCTGATGAATGCTATTTTGATCCCACATGTCAATGTTTGGCAAGAAGTGTTAATAGAGATACTTTTGCAATAGCATCGACATTGACAATCAATTTCCTTGACTTTGGTTGCCAAAACCATTGACTTTGTGACACAATATCAATGGTATTGTAAGTGTTTGTCCTTTCATACAATGCAGGTATCAATATGGATGGAATTTTCGAATCGGTACATTGACGGGAATGAAAGCTCGGGAAAGCTATAACTTTATATCATTTGGGATAAAAACATGAGAAAAGCCTCACACAGATAGCTGTTTGAGGCTTTTAAATGGCTGTATCTTGATGTTCGGATGGTGAGAAAACACATAAACATCATTGGTTTTTAAAGCAATGAAAGGAGATTTCTGACGCAAAAAGCGGCATTTAATCGAACAATCCAGATTCCATGAAATTTCCGAGATATGAATTTTTGCCCAGATGCTCGTAGGCCAACCTGGTAGCTACTCGTCCTCTTGGGGTTCGCTTGATGAAACCTTCCATGATCAAGTAAGGCTCATAAACCTCTTCTACCGTACCGGTATCTTCGCCAATAGCCGTTGCAATGGTGCTGAGACCGACGGGTCCGCCATGAAATTTATCGATGATGGTCAATAGAATCTTGTTGTCTATTTCGTCTAAGCCATATTGGTCGATGTTCAAAGCCTGCAGCGAATACTTTGCAATCTTGGTATCGATGTGCCCAGTACCCTTTACTTGGGCAAAATCTCTTACGCGTCTCAAGAGCGCGTTTGCTATTCGCGGCGTACCTCTCGATCGGCGTGCAATCTCGACAGCAGCATCGTCGTCGATCGGCACGCGCAGAATACCGGCGCTACGCTTAATGATATGGGTGAGCGTTTCGGGGTCGTAATACTCCAAGTGCATATTGATACCGAAACGGGCGCGCAAGGGTGCCGTCAGTAAGCCGCCTCGGGTTGTTGCTCCTATCAGGGTAAACGGGTTCAAGTCTATCTGGATAGAGCGGGCAGAGGGTCCTTTGTCTATCATGATGTCGATGCGATAGTCTTCCATTGCCGAATAGAGATATTCCTCAACCACTGGCGACAATCTGTGAATCTCGTCGATAAAGAGCACATCGTTTTCCTCGAGCGAAGTCAGGATACCCGCCAAATCGCCCGGTTTATCCAATACCGGCCCGCTTGTTAGCTTGAATCCCACGCCCAGTTCGTTGGCGATGATGTTGCTCAACGTGGTTTTCCCCAATCCGGGCGGACCGTGCAGCAATGTGTGGTCCAACGGTTCGCCTCTGTATTTGGCTGCTTCGACGAATATTTTTAAATTCTCGACGACCTTTGGCTGACCACTAAAATCGTTAAATCTTAATGGTCTGAGCGCATTTTCAAATTCCTTTTCGGCAGATGATAAATGTTCTTCCCTTATATCAAAATCGTCATTCATATTCTAAGTTTGTATAATGGCCTGGCAAAAGAAGCGCATGTAATGATCTTAAATCATTTTTTGTCGTTCGGCAATGAACAACCTTTGTTGCAAAGTTAATGATTTTAATCGATAATTTGGTTATCGTTCACTATAATTTCATTGACTTTGTGATTGCGCATTTCTCTGTTTTGAATTTGGGATTGTAAGGTTATTTGCCTATATTTGCAATTATATTTTTTATAAGATGGTAGCTGAAAATAGAAAGAATGTCGTATATCGGGAAATTCTCGATTACGTGATGATCGCAATCGGAACAATGATCTATAGTATCGGTTGGGTTATCTTCTTGTTGCCAAACCATATTGCAACAGGAGGGGTGGCAGGCTTGTCATCTATCATCTTTTGGGGTGCTCATGTACCTGTTTTCATTACTTATTTCGCGATGAATGCGGTGTTATTGGCCATCGCATTGAGAGTGTTGGGCTTTAAGTTCAGTCTCAAAACCATTTATGGTGTTGTGATGATTACCTTGATTGTGGCTGCCATTCGTGCTTACATCCCTCATCCAGACATCCTCACCGATCAGCCATTTATGACAAGTATCATTGGTGGAGCGTTTTGTGGAATGGGCGTAGGTTTCTGTTTTTCATTCAATGGAAGTACGGGTGGATCAGATATTGTTGCTGCCATCATCAACAAATACCGTGACATCTCGCTCGGAAGAATCATCTTGTTGGTCGATATGATTATTGTTACCCTGAGTTATGTTGTACTCAAGGATTGGGAACAAGTCATCTACGGATATGTCGTGCTCTTTACCTCTTCTTTTGTTGTAGACCAGGTTGTCAATTCAGGTCGCAGGTCTGTACAATTCTTAATCATCTCTGAACGGTATGAAGAAATCAGCCGTTTCATCACAGATACGCCACCTCGGCGGGGCGTAACCTTGTTAGATGCCCATGGGTATTATTCCGGAAATGCGTTGAAAGTGTTGATTGTCGTCACCAAACAACGAGAGGCTCCACTGCTTTATCGGATGATAGACAGTATCGACCCTTATGCTTTTGTGACACAGTCTGCTGTCATGGGTGTTTATGGGAAGGGATTCGACAAGTTCAAGGTAAAGAAACACTCTTCGAGTAAGCTGAAACAGATCTACCATTCGCCGTCTATTTCATCGAAATGATATTTTAATAACGCCCCCATTTGTAGGGTATTTACGACCGAAAACATTTTTGCGGGGTTCTTTGTTCGTTTCAGCCCGTATCTTGATTCGCAAACTGCGGCAATCGTTTTATTGTCCCGAGCGGTCAATTGCCTTTTGAATCAGGCGATACCTTATTAGGGCTTTCTTCATCATCGCTTTCAAAAATAGAACAAAAATGATCATCTGTTAGAAGATTATGCTTCAGTTAGCTTTTAGAGTAGTTCTGTTTGTTGACTTTTTTGTATCTTTGTCTCTGAATATTAAAGAGTGTGTCTGATCTTTATGAACAGGTGTCAGATACAAAATTCCCATGCAAAAGACGCTATAGTGATGGAAAATGAAGAAGAAGCAAATAGCTTGTGGAAGATTATTGTGTCAAGTGTATTATTCGTTGTGGCACTTTTGGGTTCCAATTTTGGTTTACAGTGGTTCAATAACCAAACACTTTTGCTTGTTTGGTACGGTCTGACATTTTTGATTATTGGCTTAGATGTCATGCGTGAAGCATGGGAATATGCTTTCAAACGTGATTATTTTAGTGAGTACATGTTGATGACAATAGCCTGTATCGGTGCATTTGCCATTGGCAAATATCCAGAAGCTGTGGCTGTGATGTTGCTTTATCGAATTGGTGAAGCTTTGCAAGACCGCTCCGTTGCAAGGACTCGACGCAATATTCAACAATTGTTGGCATTCAAACCCACTTCGGCAACGGTTATTGAGGATGGAAAAGAGGTCTCAAAATCCCCTGCGGATGTAAGTGTTGGAGATGAAATCGAAGTAAAGGCCGGTGAGCGAGTACCACTCGATGGCGTGCTTCTTACCAATGCAACGGCATTGAATACGGCTGCTCTGACGGGTGAGTCGTTGCCACGTATCATTGAAACCGGTCAGGAAGTAATGGCTGGAATGATTGCTGTTGATGGTGTTTTGCGTTTGAAAGTGACACGACCAGATAGTCAGTCAATGGTTTCTCGCATTTTGAAGATGGTTGAAGAGGCCTCAGAACGCAAGGCTCCCACCGAATTGTTTATTCGTCGTTTTGCCCATATCTATACTCCTATCGTTATTATCCTAGCCGTCTTTACGGTTCTTTTTCCCTATCTTTTTTCTCTGCTGAAGCCCGACTATGTGTATATTTTCAGTGAATGGTTCCGTCGGTCACTTATCTTTTTGGTTATTTCCTGCCCGTGTGCCTTGGTTATCAGTGTGCCTCTTGGCTATTTTGCAGGTATCGGTCTTGCGTCTAAACGGGGTATCTTATTTAAGGGAAGCAACTTTTTGGATGCGATCACTGAAATAGATTTGGTGATGTTTGATAAAACCGGAACCTTGACAACAGGAGAATTTGCTGTACAAAGTGTCGAAGGCTTGGATGAAGAAACCATCAAAACGGTTGCTTCTATCGAAAAATCAAGTAATCATCCTTTGGCAAAGGCGATCTCAAAATATTGTCTTACCGATACGTTATTGCCTGCCAAGGAAATTGCAGGGTATGGATTACAGACCGACGAATGGTTGATTGGTAACTTGAAACTGTTGGAAAATGAACATGTTTTCTTTTCTGATGCGTTGAAAAATATTCCTGAAACCGTTGTTGCCGTAGCCAAATATGGTCGTTATGTGGGTCATTTTACGCTTGCTGATGCGTTGAAAGATGATGCAAAACAAGCCATCTCATCGTTGCCGGTACGTGCAGAAATACTGTCAGGTGACCGTCAGGAGCTCGTTTCGAAGGTCGCCTCGCAACTTGGTGTTCGCCATGCTTATGGCGATTTGTTGCCTGAAGGCAAACTGGAGTACATAGAAAAGGCTCAGAAGCGTGGACTTCGTGTGGCATTTGTTGGCGATGGCATCAATGATGCTCCCGTTTTGGCCAAAAGTAATGTGGGGATCGCCATGGGAGGTTTGGGCTCTGACATGGCAATAGAGACAGCTGATGTGATTATTCAAACCGATCAGCCATCTAAAGTAACCGAAGCCATCGCTATTGGAAGGCACACTCGGCGTATTGTCAACCAAAATATCAGTTTGGCACTTGGGGTCAAAGGCTTGGTGATGCTGCTTGGTGTCATGGGCTGGACAAATCTATGGATGGCCGTATTTGCTGATTCAGGTATTGCATTGTTGGCTGTGTTGAATTCTGCTCGAATCTTCTTGTATCGCAAATAAGGAATAACGTTATAGGTGGTCATTGCTGCTTGTTTGTAAATGGATGAAAATTTGGTGGCATTTCCTCAAAATCGTTGTCGCTAATAAACGTTTTTGACTTTTATGTCAATGATTTTATCTAATGAAGTCTTATCATAATATATTAATAATCGGATTTTTTTGTCTAATTTTGCATATCTATTGCCAATTAATCTCGAACTTCTGACTAATTGAGCGGGTAGGGAATTGAATTGACTTTGTTATAAGTTACTTTGGGATGATGTGAAAATTCTATATTTTGCCACGTTCTCTTGGTGGAAATATTGAATGTTTTGAGTTGAAAATTTATCATCAGGATGTTTTAGAGATATTTGTTTTTACATGGATTTTGTCCAGATGATGACGCTGGTCTATTCATTTTGACAAAGATACTAGATAGCAAACGCCATGTGTAACTTTAGAACTACTTTATGAAACGAAACAGAATTACTGAAAAAATATATTACTAACAAAAAATAAATCAACATGAGAAAACTAGTTTTAATGTTGGCTTGTGTAGCTGTAGCTACATCTATGTTTGCCCAAACACCGGACACATTCGTGCCATACAAGCAGACTAAATTGCGAATGCCATCGGTTCCGTTGGTCGTGAACGACCCCTATTTTTCAATATGGTCGCCTTATAACCAGTTGAATGATGGCGATACCCGTCATTGGACAAACGATGAAAAGCCATTGGAAGGACTATTAAGAGTGGATGGTACAATCTATCGGTTTATGGGTTCGGCCGAACGAAAAGTGTTTGAGTCTGTGGTTCCTATGGCCAATGAGGCTGATTGGGTTGGCAAATATTCGCGCCAAAAGCCACAAGATGGTTGGCAAGAACTAACATTTGATGATTCTACGTGGAAAGAAGGTCACGGAGCATTTGGTACAGATAATAATGATAATATCCGTACTTCATGGACAGATGAAAACAGTGATATCTATGTACGCCGTGTCATCGACTTGACGGAGGACAATTTGAAGCAAGATCTCTATCTAATGTTCTCTCACGATGACGCCATGGAAATCTATATCAATGGCAAGCAGGTTGGAACCGGTATTATGGAGCTGGTAGAAGGTGTAACGGTTCCGCTGTCTCAAAAATTCAAGGGATTGCTGAAGCCTGGCAAGAATGTCATTGCTGCCCATTGTTACAATAAAACGGGTGGGGCATTGGTTGATTTCGGAATCTTCAAGAACTTGTCACAGAGTTACGACAACATCAAACTTGCTCAACAGAAGAGCGTGGATGTTTTAGCCACGAACACCTATTATACTTTCAGTTGTGGTCCTGTTGATCTCGACTTGGTGTTCACCGCTCCGATGTTGATGGACGATTATGATTTGCTTTCAATGCCCATCAACTATGTATCCTACCAGGTCCACTCTACCGACGGTAAGTCTCACAAGGTCGATTTCTACCTTTCAGCCTCTCCTCGTATTGCTGTGAATAAGGTAAACCAGCCCACGATATCCTCTTCTGTCATCCAGAAGGGTGTTCAGTATCTGAAGACCGGTACCGTTGACCAGCCCATCCTTGCCAAAAAAGGCGACGGTATCAGTATCGACTGGGGTTATTTCTATCTTCCCAACATCAACGGCAGTGTCTGCTTGGACAATGACCTGGCGGTCAAGGAGTCATTCCTTTCCAACGGAACGCTTCCCACTGGCACTCAGGAGGTTGTAAGCCGCAAGCCCTCAACGATGCCCACTCTGGCTTATGTCCACAACTTCGGCAGTGTAACGTCTCCAGTATCTAGCTATACCATGGTTGGTTACGACGAGATCTGGGACATTGAATACATGTACAAGCGCTACAAGGCCTACTGGGCACATGAAGGTAAGGTAAGTATCTTTGATGCCTTTGACCGGATGAACCGCGATTATGCTTCCATCATGACGAAGTGTCGTGCGTTGGATAAACAGATTTACGATGACGGTCTGGCTTCAGGTAACGAGAAATATGCAGAGATCCTTTCAGGTTCTTACCGTCATGTGATCGCTGCCCATAAGCTTTTCAAAGACGATGAGGGCAATCTGTTGTTCTTCTCTAAGGAGAACAACTCTAACGGCTGCGTCAATACGGTCGACCTTACTTATCCAGAGGCCCCTCTGTTCCTGACGTATAATCCAGAACTTCAGAAAGCCATGATGACCAGTATCTTGGACTACAGCCTGAGCGGACGCTGGACGAAGCCATTTGCTGCCCACGATATGGGAACCTATCCTATCGCCAACGGACAAGTCTATGGTGGTGATATGCCCTTGGAAGAAGCAGGAAACATGCTGACACTTGCAGCGATGCTGACGAAGATCGACGGCAACACGAAATATGTAGACAAGTATTGGGGCATCCTTCAGACTTGGGCAGACTACTTGGCAGCCAACGGTCAGGATCCCTCCAACCAGTTATGTACGGACGACTTTGCCGGTCACTGGGCTCATAACTGCAACCTATCGGCGAAAGCCATCATGGGTGTAGCCGGTTTTGCAGAGATGGCTCGCCTGAAGGGTGACAAGGCTTTGTCAGATAAGTATATGAATACCGCCATGGGAATGGCTGCGAAATGGGAGAAAGATGCCCGTGAAGGCGACCATTACCGCTTGGCATTCGACAGAGAGAACACTTGGAGTCAGAAGTACAACATGATCTGGGACAAGCTGTGGAACATCAATATCTTCCCGAATAAGGCAATGGACCGTGAGGTGAAATACTACTTGAAGCAGCAGAATAAGTATGGATTGCCTTTGGATATCCGCAAGGATTATACGAAGAGTGACTGGATCATGTGGACAAGTGGTATGGCTTCTGACAAGAAGACCTTCCTGAAGTTTGTCGATCCCCTATATGATTATGTCAACGAGACGGAGTCTCGTGTACCAATCAGCGACTGGTATGATACGAAGACAGCGAAGATGATCGGTTTCAAGGCCCGTTCTGTGATTGGAGGTCATTGGATGCGTGTACTGGTTGACAAATACGCAGGCAAGTAAAGTAGTTACCGTTCATACAGTTTCTTCAAAGTAACGAATCAAAAAAGCTCAGTTCACATCTACCGTGAACTGAGCTTTTTTGATGAACGCTATCAATCTGAATTTGTAAAGCGTAAATATTTATTTGAAAATCTTTTGTGCATACATACTGAGATAAATCCTCCAGTTGCGCCATAGATGGCCTCCATCATTTTCAAAGTACTCGTATGGATAACCTTTCTCATCTAAATAGCGGCGTAAATCGGCATTGCTTCGATACAAGAAATCATCCTTTCCTATTGCAATCCAGTAATACTTGGGTTTTGAAGCGAAAAGAGTTGCTAAATCTTTTCCTAAGGATGGACTGCTGATAGCATTCTGATAGAACGAATCCATTTCATAATCGCCACCGAGTTTTAGGCCAGCTGAGAATAGACCGTAATAGTCAAATGTGGTGGGATATAGACGAGAGATGCCAAAAGTGTGGCCGCCTCCCATCGAAAGTCCACAAACAGCACGTCCGGAACGTTTTTTGATGGTTTTGTAATGTTTGTCAACATAGTTGACGATATCCATGAAACTCTCTTCCATTGTGGCAATGGGCTTTGTCTTGATGGCTGATGGAGAAGGAACATACATGCCGGCCGACCATTCACCTGGAGCTGCCTGGCAGTTAGGATTACCGTTCGGAACGACAACAATCATTGGTTTTGCCTTACCTGCTGCAATGAGATTGTCCATAATCTGGGCACAACGCCCCAATTCCATCCATGCGTTTTCATCACCACCTGAACCATGAAGCAGATATAACACCGGATAATTCTTTCCTTTGTCGTATCCTGCCGGAGTATAAACCGTCATCCTACGCTTCATGTTTAGTGACGGACTGTCATACCAGACTTTTGCAACATTCCCGTGAGGCACTTCGTTTACAGTATACAAATCACCTTTGTCACCTTTCTGATTGCTGACAATAAAGATGTTGGTAAACGAGGTTATGTCGCGTGAGCGGTAAGCATTGGCTGGGTCAAGTACCCTGATTCCATCAACAAAGAACGCATATGAATAGAGTTCTGTTCCCAAAGGCCTGGTTGTTACCGTCCAAACCCCATTGTTATTTGTCATGGGTAGCGTTTCTTCTGCGATCTCTTTGAAGTTGCCTACCACCATAACCTTTTTGGCGTCTGGGGCCTTAAAGTTGAATGTCACAGAACCATCCTGATGGATAACCGGTGACGGCACCTGGGGACTTTCCCACAATGCTTGCTGGGAAAAAAGTGTTGTACAAAAGGCAATTGAGAAAATTGCCAAGAAAAATCGTTTCATATGGATTATTAAATGATTAAATTCAAGTTAATGTGCCAGACTTTCTACATTCAAGTTGGTGACTTTTTATCACCACTTTTCCAAGTATTCAATTCGGGAATAGTAAATGGTTTTTCATTGATAGCATGGGCATTGAGTGGCAATACCAAGACCAAAAATAAGGAATAGAACTTTGTTAAATTTCTCACTTGATTAAAAATCATGGTTATACTATCGTTGAGGTCAACCTATACCTGCATTCTTCCAAAATCAATTTCAGCTCTTCTACCGTGGTGGCGCGCAACATCGCAATACGAGTTTGACGGAAATCGGGTATGCCTTTGAAGATTGGGCTTGCCGCAAGATGCCTACGCGTATGCAAGATGCCACGATATTCGTCGATACGCTCGACGTTGATGCGTAGCTGTTCTAGCAAGATGTCAATCTTGGCATTTGTATCCAGCGAATCATCATGAGGCTTGCCGTCCAGCAAATCTCTTATTTCTTTGAAGATCCAAGGCCGTCCAAAAGAGGCTCTTCCGACCATCACGCCATCTATACCATATCGGTCGAAGGCAAGTTTCGCTTCTTCCGGCGTTGTAATATCGCCGTTTCCGATAATCGGAATGTGTATGCGCGGATTGTTTTTCACCTCTCCAATGAGCGTCCAGTCAGCATTTCCGGTGTACATTTGGCTTCTGGTGCGCCCATGAATGGTCAGCGCCTGTATGCCACAGTCTTGCAGTTGTTCGGCCAATTCTGTGATGATGAGGTTATTATTGTCCCATCCCAGTCTGGTTTTCACCGTTACCGGAGTCTTAACAGCCTTGACGACCTCTCGTGTAATATCCAGCAACAGGGGGATGTTGCGCAACATTCCGGCGCCGGCACCCTTGACAGCTACTTTCTTAACCGGGCATCCGAAATTGATATCAATGACATCCGGATGAGCCTGTTCTACCATTTTGGCCGCTTCGACCATGGACTCGACGTCTCGACCATATATCTGAATGCCTACAGGGCGTTCTTCATCGCTGATGGCCAGCTTGCTGATGGTTGATTTGATAGACCGAACCAATGCCTCGGCACTGACAAATTCGGTATATACCATCGATACTCCAAATCGCTTACATAATAGCCTAAATCCTATATCTGTGACATCTTCCATCGGTGCCAGGAATATAGGCTGATATCCTAAATCAATATTTCCTATCTTCATATGAATGGTAAAATTACATTGTTTTTGGCTTTTGCACAAACAAATTTATACCATTAACAAATGATAGACCCCACCAGGTAGGGTTTTCAGCACACCTTTCATTTCAAGGGTAAAGAGGGTCGCGGTAAGTTTGGCAATGGGTATCCCTGCTTGCACGCTGAGCATGTTGATTTGAAGATCGTTGTTTTTCTGCAAGGTTGCCACAATCTGCCGTTCATCATCGCTCAAATCCGGGAACAATTCGCGTTCGATTCCGGTGTTCTTGGCTTTTTTCAGTTTGACATCATCTTCCCAATTCATGGCTTTGACAAAGTCGAATGCATTGCTGATAAGCCCAGCCACGTTGTCCCTGATCAGGTTATTGCACCCTTCACTATATGGATTGCTGATGTTTCCGGGGAAAGCAAACACTTCTCTGTTGTACGTTCTGGCGAGTCCGGCCGTGATTAATCCACCACCATGGTCGGCACTTTCCACAACGACACATGCGTCTGAGATGCCTGCTATGATCCTATTCCTACGTACAAAGTTTACTTTATCCGCATTGGTATTGATGGGGAATTCGGTCAATAGCCCTCCACGCTTGATCATTTCATCCGCTGTTTGACGGTGTCTTGGAGGATAAAGGTAATCCAGTCCGTGTGCCAATACCCCCACTGTTGGATAGTTGTTTCGCAAGGCCTCGCGATGAGCGAGGATATCGATGCCGTAGGCAAGACCGCTGACCACAAGCAATTGCGGGCATAGCTGTCTCAACTCGCTCATCCAACGATTCACAATATCTGCCCCATAGGCTGTAGACCGCCTGGTACCGACCACACAAACCACTCGTCTTTGGTTCAGGTTTACTGACCCTTTGTAGAATAAGACTAAAGGTGCGTCATCGCATTCCTTCAATCGTTGTGGGTAGTTCTCGTCGCTGATGCATAGGGGCATCACCCCATGAGCCATGTCCCACTCCAATTCCTCTTCTGCCTTTTTCAGGGGTTCTTCTATATCTTGCAGTGATGCCACCAGCTTCGGGGATATGTCTGGCAATATTTCCGAAAGATCTTTTCGATGTTCTATGACAGCTGTTGCCGATCCTAACCTGCGATATAGCTGCAACATAGCCGTCAGGTTTTGGTGATTGACGCGCGACAGTGCAATGGTATTGATGATTTCTTGTGGATCAACCATGATTCAAGTATTTTGCAAATGCGCGGTCGTACTCTTCACTCATCCCCAGTCGACCATTGATTAGACAAACCACTTCGACCTTGCTTTTAAAGCATACTTTATGATCCGGAACCTTGTAAAGATCCTGATAGAAGATGTATCTTAGGCCTTCTTTCTTTAAAGCCACCTTTGATACAAACATGTCATCACATTTCAAGGGTGTTTTGTACTGCAGGTTCATGCGTGCTACGACAGCATCAGTTCCTTGTTCGTGCATCTTGGAAAAGCTGATGCCCAGTGAGTGCAGAAACAGATGGCGGGTATGCTCTATATAATGCAGGTAGTTGGCGTTGTTGACAATACCTTCAATATCGCATTCGTAGTCGCGTACCTCCATTTGTGTTTCAAAAATATAGTTCATATCGATTGATGGATGTTATGTTATCAGTTGTGTTAAACTTCAGAAAGAGG
>CALNBT010000130.1 GCA_937874345.1 uncultured Prevotella sp. | reverse complement strand
TGGATGCAATATCTGGGTACGCTCAAAGACTATGGACTCAACCATGTTCGTTTTCACAGTTGGTGTCCACCCGATGCAGCCTTCACTGCTGCCGATCAACTAGGCATTTACCTTCAACCAGAGTTGCCGTTTTGGGGCGATTTCAATGAAAAAGACACCCTTCTCATGTCTTTTCTTCATAAAGAAGGCGAAAATATATTAAGGACTTATGGCCATCACCCATCGTTCGTGATGATGGCTTTAGGCAATGAGCTATGGGGCAGCATAGATGCTATGGCTAGCTTTGTCAGCGACTTTCGCAAACTAGCACCTCACCGGCTTTATACATTTGGGTCGAATTTTTATCTTGGGTATCAAAGTTGGAAGCCTGGAATGGACTATTTCGTGACTTGCCGTGTCGGAGGTGAGAAATATGGTAATTATGAGACCCACACACGCGGCTCTTTCTCATTTACAGATGCCGCCGAAGGCGGGATCCTCAATCATTTTATGCCGAACTCCACCCAAAACTTTGGTGAAGCTATCAGCAAGTGTCCAATACCAGTCATCAGTCATGAGACGGCGCAGTTTCAGACATATCCTGACTTTGCACATGAGATTAGCGAATACCATGGTACTCTCTATCCTTATAATATGGATGTGTTCCGTCAACGGTTACGCGATGCAGGGATGGCTGACCAAGCTCTCGATTTTCATCGAGCATCAGGAGCATGGAGTGCAAAACTCTATAAAGCAGACATTGAGATAGATTTGCGCACTAAAGGATTTGGTGGTTTTCAGTTACTTGACTTGCAGGACTATCCAGGTCAAGGGTCTTCCTATGTAGGAATCCTAGATGCCAATATGCAATCGAAGAACATCATCACCCGTGAACAGTGGCGAAACTTCTGTTCTCCCGTCGTACCATTGCTTATTACTCAAAAATTTATCTGGAAGAACGAAGAAGCTTTCACTGGCCAGATTCAGGTTGCCAACTATTTAGAACAAGGACTTCAGGGAACACCCGTGCAATGGCAACTTGCTGGAGCAGAATTGTCAGCAAGCGGTCGTTTCAGTATTACTCAAAATGAGACAGGGTTACTCAACGTGGGTACTATTTGCGTGCCATTATCAAGCTGCAAAAGATCACAGAAATTGAGTCTTACGATAACGATGGCCCTTCCAAGTTACTTATCGGAACAAACGAACACCTATGAAATTTGGGTATATCCAGCCAAAATTGGCAACCTCAAGGCAGGCACAAAAGTAAGTGGGACCGTAATGATTACAGATACGCTCGATGAAGCAATTTCAAACAAACTATTTGCAGGAAGCAGTGTCCTACTCATGCCAGACTCTGCTGCCAATACAGTTGGTGGACTTTTCACAACTGACTATTGGAATTATCGAATGTTCAAGACCATCAGTGAAAGCAATCATCGACCTGTATCCCCAGGAACACTCGGTATTCTCACCTATCCCCATCATCCTTTGTTTGCAGACTTCCCTACAGATGAACACACCAACTGGCAATGGTTTACCATCATCAAAGCCTCTCATCCCCTTATTCTTGACCGACTGCCTAAAGGATATAAACCTATTGTTCAGGTTATCGATAATATTGAACGAAACCATAAACTAGGACTGATCTTTGAATTCAAGGTGGGCAAAGGACGTCTGCTTGTGTGTATGAGTAATTTGCGTAGACAGCTGGACCATTCTGAATCGTCTGCTCTCTTCAACAGTATTCTTTGCTATATGCAATCTGCCAACTTCTCACCAGAAACGGTAATCAGTAAAGATGAACTGAAAATGCTGTTTTACAATACAGCAGGAGAGATTCATCTTCAACAATTAAACAATATATCCTATTGAAACAAATTCTATCAAAAGATTAACAAAGCCTAATGATTCGTGTTCATAAATTGTGTATTCCTTTTGTCAAACAATTGCATCATTAAAAAAGAAAGAGAAAAGCCAGTTATTAATCGACTTTTCTCTTTCAGGTATGACCAGTAGAATAGTTTACTGATATTATTCTATTGCTGCCTGCGCCGCTGCTAATCTAGCAATTGGTACGCGGAACGGTGAACAACTAACGTAGTTTAATC
>CALNBT010000129.1 GCA_937874345.1 uncultured Prevotella sp. | reverse complement strand
ATTACTTCCGTTTCATGAACATCTTGATCACCTCAGGATCGTTATGGTCGAAGAATGCACTTTTACCCGTGTCGAGTGCTTTGATTCTTTCCATTTCATCGTCCGTTAACGTGAAATCGTAGATATTTAAATTTTCAACCATGCGCTCTTCGTGGGTAGACTTTGGTATGATGATGATGTCGCGTTGCGTAAGATATCGTAAAGCAACTTGTGCGACAGTCTTTCCATGAGCCTTGCCAATTTCTTCCAAGACAGGATTGGTAAAGAGTCCCAGCCGTCCTTCAGCCAAAGGCCCCCATGACATGATCTGGATACCAAATTCTTTCATATATTCATTTGCCTTCTGCTGTTGACAGAAGACATGTGCCTCAACCTGATTGACAGCCGGCACAATCTCGACATTGCTAGCCAGGTCAATCAAATGATTGGGTTGGAAATTGCTAATGCCGATGGCTCTTAGCTTACCCTCCCGATAAGCCTCCGTCAGGGCACGGTAGGCACCATAATAATCACAATATGGCTGATGAAGCAGCATCAAATCAAGATAATCGGTCTGTAGGCGCCTTAAACTGTCATCAATGCTTGCCTTGGCCTTTGCATATCCATAGTTATTGATCCATATCTTGGATACAAGAAAGAGATCGTCTCTTGCAATTCCGCACTGATTGATCGCTGCACCAACACCGCTTTCATTGCCATACATCTGAGCGGTATCTATCATTCGATAGCCCACACGCAAGGCATCACTGACACAACGTTCTGCCTCATCGGGATGAACCTGGTACACACCATACCCCAGTTGTGGCATCTCTACCCCATTGTTTAATTTATACGTTTTCATACTCCTATTATTTTAATTTGAATGAATGGTTTGTAAAGATAAACAAAAATAATGATGCAGAGTGTTCACAAAAACAAATTGTTTTTCATTCATTATCGGTTTTGAATAAAGGAAAATAAGATAAAGGGTTGACTCGTGAATGACAACAATCGACAAAAAATCGATACAGAAACAGCTTCTCGGATGAGTCTCGGTCATCCCTTCGTTAGCTTCAATAAGACAACTTTGCTTGACTATTTATAGATTTGATGGAAGAGGTGTTTTCGTTACTTCAATACAATCGTCTTGAACCAATCTTTCAATACGCCACCAAACTGATCTTGGGAATCAGATACCAGAATGATGACCTGCGAGCCATTGTTGAGCGTTGGTCCCAGACACATGCCCTCATAATTTGCAATCTCGTGATTGAAAAGCGATAACTTGGTCCGCCACTGCGTGACGAGCTGCTTGTCAAGATAGGGACTATTGGCCGTGAGGACAACATCCTGCTCGACCGGCAAAGATAAATTGGGGCGCACCCGATATAACTTATTGGAAACAAAAGCCCCCAATTTGGATGAAGGTACATAAAACTCACGTTCCAGAAACAGCAAACTGCTATCCCGCAAAGCGGTTATCTCCGACACACCATCGCTATACACCCAGGCTTTTCGGGTAGCTTCTGGCTTATCCATCAGGTAAGCATATTGATGAAGAGGCTGAAGATCCGGACCAAATGATTGCAATCTCAATCGGTTTTGGACACCATTTTCAGCCGTTGCCTGTTCACCATCTCCTTTTAACGTACTTTCATTACACGTCCAAAAGGTCTGTGTGTTTTCCTGATATGCTAATGATTCTAAGCCTTCATTGACGGCTGCTCGATGAAACGCTGCGGGAATGTTCAGTTGCCTAGGCGTTCTCTTACCATCCATCGCATATTCGTGCACGGTATTATCGCTCTCTCGACTGATAAAAAAAGTTTGAGAGGTGGGCACATAAACAATGCCTTCAAGATCGCCATTAATCGCACTATCGGTTTTGAAGCCCAAATTCTGTACATCCTGAATATCGGCTGTCAACGAATCAAGTGAGATCTTGAACAGAAAAAATCCATCATGGGGCGATTTGTCGCTGACAACGGCATAGAGACTGTCGCCTAAATAAGTAATACCACTATAATTCCCGGCGGGGATATTATTTGGAAAGGTACGCTGTTGATTGACACGGACCACCGACACGGTGTCCTGACCGAACATATGGTATGTTGACAAAAGTACTGCCAATAGTATGATAATCTTCTTCATCATTACAAAGATAACTTTTTTACAATAAAGTACCTTCGTATGCCTTCCATTTTAAGCAATAAAAAGATATTTTTCGAACACTAAGAAAAACATGATGGGATATCATTACAGAAGCGATTATTTTTGTATTTTTGCCTATGACCATGATCAATTACCTCGTGTTTCGTGTTGATGACAGGTCTGTTTATTCTCTATATTTTCTTGAACGTAAATAACTAAAACCAAATACAATGAAGAAGTTACTCTTTTCTATCATGATGATGCTGGCAGCCATTCCTGCCTTTTGCCAAACAGATACCAATCCGCTGCGAGTGGGTGTTGCCGGTGTTACGCACGACCATCTTGCAGGTGTTGTCTCACGCATGAAACGTGGAGACTTGAAAATTGTTGGCGTATGGGAAGCAAACGACACATACCGTAACAACAACAGCCTGACCAGTCAACTGGACCACGACTTGTTTTTCAAAGACCTGGGTGAAATGCTCGACAAAACCAAGCCTGAGGTGGTGGTTGCCTATGGCTCAATCCTCGACCACATGCGCGTTGTTGAAGCCTGCGCACCACGACATATCAATGTGATGGTAGAAAAGCCCTTAGCCACAACCTATCAACAAGCCAAACGGATGGCCGAGTTGGCTCGAAAATACAACATCAAGTTGCTGACCAACTACGAAACAACTTGGTATAACACTAACCGCGAAGTCAAGAATATCGTTGAGAGTGGCAGTTTGGGGCATATCAACCGAATTAACGTATACGATGGTCATGAGGGTCCCATTGAATTGGGATGTAGTAAAAAGTTTACGGATTGGCTCACCGATCCAGTACAAAATGGTGGCGGAGCCGTGATTGATTTTGGCTGTTACGGTGCTAATTTGGCAACTTGGCTCATGAACGGGCAGAAACCAACAAGTGTATATGCTGCTCTACAGTACAACAAACCTGCTATCTATCCCAAAGTGGACGATGATGCCACCATCGTGCTTGAATATCCCCACACAACCGTTCTGATTATGGCATCATGGTGCTGGCCGAGCAGTCGAAAAGACATGTATGTTTATGGCGACAAAGGTTACGTTTACCAACGTACTCCCACGCAGATGGAGACGGTAATCAATGGACAGAAAACTACTGATTTCACGGCTCCTGAATTGAAGTACCCTTACAACGACTCGTTCTACTACCTCAAGGCCGTGCTTCGTGGAGAAGTAGCCATTCAACCAACCGACCTATCGGCATTAGAGAACAATCTTACCGTAGTTCAAATTCTCGATGCTGCCATCAAGAGTGCCCAAACAGGAAAAGCCGTTAAATTATAATGCAGAATGTGAAAGGGAAAGGTTTAAGTTAGAAAGGTAATATAAAGCCTTTCACATTTCTCCTTTCCCTTTTCCTTTTCCTTTTTCTATTTTCCCTTTCAGATTTCCCTTTTTCCCATCCTCATTTGTAGGTATTTTGACTGATACCTTGAATTTTCATGTCAAGTTAAACACAAAATTTTGTAACTTTGCAATAATCTCAATCATAAAATGAATGAAGCTATCAGAGTTACAAACCGGTGAAACCGGAGTTATCGTCAAAGTCAAAGGCCATGGTGGTTTTCGCAAGCGCATTGTAGAGATGGGCTTTATCAGTGGTAAACGTGTTGAGGTGTTGCTTAATGCGCCGCTGAACGATCCTGTAAAATACAAAATCATGGGATATGAAGTGTCGTTGCGACACTCGGAAGCAGACATGATAGAAGTCGTTTCTCTCGAAGAAGCCAGGCAAATGCGTGAAGCTAATCAAAAGGTCAAGTCAGTGTTGTCCACAGAAGAAATTGAAGATCATATCCCTGAAACAGATCAGTTGCTGGAAACAGTAGCCAAAGAGAAACGCCATACCATCAATGTTGCATTAGTGGGTAATCCCAACTGCGGCAAGACATCACTGTTTAATTTCGCATCAGGAGCCCACGAACGCGTAGGCAATTATGCCGGTGTTACGGTAGATGCCAAAGAAGGTCATGCCACGTTTGAAGGTTATGATTTTATTTTGGTCGACTTGCCAGGCACTTATTCGCTCTCTGCTTATTCGCCCGAAGAGTTGTATGTTAGGAAACAATTGGTTGACCTTACACCTGACATCGTTCTCAATGTCATTGATTCATCCAACTTAGAGCGAAACTTGTACCTTACAACACAACTCATTGATATGCACCTTCGTATTGTATGTGCATTAAACATGTTCGATGAAGTCGAAAACCGCGGTGACGAGGTAAATTACGATCAGTTGGGGGGCTTGTTCGGCATACCGATGGTACCCACCGTATTCAAGACCGGAAGAGGAGTCAAAGAGCTGTTTCATAAAATGATCGAGTTATATGAAGGCCAGGAAGACGAAAAGCCACAATATCGGCACATCCATATCAATTACGGTCATGAGATTGAACAGGGCATCGCAGATATTCAAGTCTACTTAAAGAAAGACCAATCCATCCGTGAAAAGTATTCTACTCGCTTTTTAAGCATCAAACTACTGGAGAATGATAAGAATGCAGAGGAGTTGATTGCATCCCTTCCGGAAGCATCGAAGATGATGCGGGTAAGAGACAAAGCATCTGCTAGGGTTCAAGAAGAAAAGCTTACCGACAGCGAGACAGCCATCATGGATGCCAAATATGGGTTTATTCACGGAGCACTACAAGAAGCATCTTATACAACCGGAAACAAAAAAGACATCTATCAATTTACCCATTGGATAGACAGCATCATCACCAACAGGTATCTGGGATTCCCTATTTTCCTTGCTCTCTTTTGGATGATGTTCGAAGTAACCTTCATACTGGGTCAGTATCCGATGGACTGGATTGACTTGGGCGTAGGCAAGCTAGCAGAATTAATTTCACAGTATACTCCTGCCGGACCAGTAAAAGACATGTTGGTCGATGGTATCATCGGTGGCGTGGGAGCCGTTATCATCTTCCTGCCTCAAATCCTGATTCTCTATTTCTTCATATCGTATATGGAAGACAGCGGATATATGGCACGGGCTGCCTTTATCATGGACAAACTGATGCATAAGATGGGGTTGCATGGAAAATCATTTATTCCATTGGTGATGGGATTTGGCTGTACCGTTCCAGCAGTAATGGCAACCCGTACCATTGAGAGTAGAAAGTCGAGACTGATCACGATCCTTATCTTACCCATGATCAGTTGTTCGGCACGCCTGCCGATTTACATCATGATCATCGGAACCTTCTTTGCAGTAAAATACCAGTCACTGGCCATGATTTCTCTGTATGTCATCGGAATCCTCATGACGATTATCTTCAGTAAGCTGTTCAGCAAATATCTCATCAAGGGCGAAGATACACCTTTCGTCATGGAACTGCCCCCCTACCGTTTTCCGACCTGGAAAGCAATTGGCAGGCACACCTGGGAAAAAGGAAAACAATATATCAAGAAAATGGGCGGCATCATTCTTGTTGCCAGTATCATAGTTTGGGCATTAGGGTATTTTCCACATCATGACGCCTTAAGCAAATCGCAGCAACAGGAAGCGAGTTTTATTGGAAAGATTGGCAAAGCCATCGAGCCAGCTTTTTTACCACAAGGCTTTAACTGGAAATTGGATGTAGGAATCGTAGCTGGTGTTGGTGCCAAAGAAATCGTTGCATCTACCATTGGCGTTCTCTATTCAACAGATGACAAATCAATTGACTCTAAAACGTCTTCAGAGGTTTCGAATAAAAACTCTTCACTGAGAGAAAAGATGACTGCCGATGGTATTACGCCTTTAACAGCGTATAGCTTTCTGCTGTTTGTCCTGCTTTATTTCCCTTGTGTAGCTACATTAGCTGCCATCAGAGCCGAGACCGGAAGCTGGAAATGGGCTGCCTTTTCGGCATTCTATACGACAGGACTAGCGTGGATTGTATCTGCTGTGGTTTATCAGGTTGGCAGATTGTTCTTTTAACGAACTGATTTGGGATCAGCATCTACACATAGATGGATTTTTGGACCGCCTGAAAGATATCCAACGACCCGAAATCGAATGATAAAATGAAGAATTGATAGCAATTGGTACAAGTATCTGTATGTCATCGTAGACCGAATGCAAGCGACACTTGTCAAAAAATATCTTCAAAAAAAACGTGCAAATGTTTGGCCATTCAAGAAAAACGGATTACCTTTGCACACGCAAAAAGAATAGGCACCCTTAGCTCAGTTGGTAGAGCAACTGACTCTTAATCAGTGGGTCTAGGGTT
>CALNBT010000128.1 GCA_937874345.1 uncultured Prevotella sp. | reverse complement strand
TATGAGCAATTGTTCCCATTGTTGGTAAAAAGCTGGCGAAACTATTTTAAAGAAAAGCTGCCATTTTATTATGTTCAGTTGTCTAGTTTGGATCGTCCTTCCTGGACTTGGTTCAGGGATGGCCAGCGTCTGATGCTTCATGAAGATGAGGCCATGGGGATGGCCGTGAGCAGCGATTGTGGCGATTCACTGAATGTTCATCCACGTATGAAGTATCCTATAGGTGAAAGATTAGCACGCTGGGCGCTGGCTAGGACGTATGATAATGTAAATGTTGTGCCATCCGGTCCGTTGGTTGACAAGGCTTTTGAAACAGATGGCAAGGTGTGTGTGAGCTTTCGATACGGTGTAGGGTTGCGCACCTCAGATGGTAAATCTCTAAACACCTTTGAAGTGGCTGAGGATGAAGGTATGTATTATCCTGCACAAGCCGAAATCAAAGATGATAAGGTCTGGTTGTCATGCCCTCAAATCAAGCATCCTAAGTTGGTGAGATATGGCTGGCAACCGTTTACAAGGGCCAATTTGGTTAATGCAGAAGCACTACCTGCATCGACTTTTAGAGTTAGTTTGAACCGATAAATTAAAACATCAGATATGAATTTACAAGAGATATTAAACCACAGACGAGCTATTCGGCATTTTGATCCTAGTAAACCACTTGATACAGAGCGTGTAAAGCATTGTTTGGAATTAGCGACATTAGCTCCCACAAGTTCAAACATGCAATTATGGGAATGCTATCATGTAATCAATAAAGATGTGTTGAAGAAACTGTCGCATGCCTGTATTGATCAATTGACGGCCTCTTCGGCTCAGCAAATTGTCGTGTTTGTTACGCGACAAGACCATTATCTTAATCATGCTAAAGTGCTGAAAACATTCGAAACAGGCAATATTAAGAGAAATAGTCCGATAGAAAAACAGGAGAAACGAATACGCAAATGGCAGATCTATTATGGAACAGTGATGCCATTTTTGTATGCTCGATGCTTTGGATTGGCAGGTCTTGGACGTAAATTGCTGGCACAATGTATCGGACTTTTTCGACCTATTGTTCGGCAAGTATCGGAAAACGATGTGAGAGTTGTTGTCCATAAAAGTTGTGGTTTGGCAGTTCAAACGTTTATGTTGGCGATGAGCGAAGAAGGATACGACACTTGTCCGGTTGAAGGATTTGATAGTAAATTGATCAAGAGGGCATTACATTTGCCATACAATAGCGAAATCAATATGGTTGTTACTTGTGGAATCAGATTACCGGATGGCGTTTGGGGAGATCGTTTCCGAGTACCATTCGATGAAACATACAAGTTTGTTGATTAACGGTCAATAATTGGATAGGGGAAGTCCGGAAAAAGGGAGGGCTTTCCCTATTTTCTTTTAGGAAAAATCTCTTTGGACGCTTATTCGTTTGCGATATCTTTGCTATAGAAAATTTAATGTTGAACCTTTTAAAAACTACGGCAATGAAACGGTTTATAGTTTTAATGATATCAGCAATCATGATTTCTGTATCAGTTAGTGCAATGAGTTATGGTGAAGCTAAACAGGAAGCTCGGTATCTCACAGATATGATGGCTTACGATTTAGGTCTTTCTCCACGCGAATATGATCAAGTTTATAATATCAATCTCCGCTATTTACAGAATCTTCGTTATGAAAGAGATTTGTATTCCTCTTCTTGGGATTTTAGAAACACAGCTTTAAGGGCTCTGTTTGGTATTGACATCTGGAACCGCTATAGCAAAATCTCATATTTCTATCGTCCGGTATCTTGGAATAGGGGTCGCTTTGTTCATCATGTATATACCTACTATCCGCATTACAAAAAGAATAGAGAAGTTGTATATTACCCATCGTCCCCCGGTAGAGATGTCCCTTATGGTAAGATGAAGAATTATGACAAGCATTGGGATAAGAAAGGTCATCATCGCGACTATGACGAAATGTATAATTATTCGAACGGAAAGAAGAACGGCCATTACAAGAATGGTAAAAGATGGTAAGTCGGTTAAAAGGTAGGTATCAGTTGTCTCAATTAGGTGATTAAATCAAAAAACCACGACAGATTTCAGTCTGGCGTGGTTTTTTATATGTTTTCAATGAAGAAGAATCATTCAATTCATTCCCATTTCAATTATTCTTCATTTTTATTCTGTGTATCGATGGCCTTGATTTTATCGTGGATCAACTTGCAATCATCCTTTAACTTTTGAACTTTACGGTTCATTTCGTCAATTAAACTATTGCCTTTTTTGCTTGAAGAATTGAGGAATCCAAGGTTGTTTTCATACGTGATGATTTCTGACTTCAACTGTTCATATCTGTACATAAGCCGGCTACGTTCGTTGTCGATAGACTCTTCACCACGCTTACTCACGTTTCTCAAATTGTTTTTGAATTTGTCAAGACGTCGTTGGGAGACAGAAATGTGTAGATTGTTGTACAAGTTGTCTAACACAGCATGGTACTCTTTGAAAATCTTATCTTTTTCTTTGAATGGAACGTGGCCAACCTTGTTATATTCTTCAACCAATGCTTGGACTTTTTCTTGAATGTCTTCTTCGGGTTCTTCACTAAGCTTGTTAAGCTTTTCAATGATTTCCTTCTTCTTGTTCAAATTGGCATGTTCCTCATTACGTGCACCTGCATTGGTCTTGTTTCGTGCTTCAAAGAACTTATTGCATGCGTTAATGAAATCTT
Source organism: uncultured Prevotella sp. (assembly GCA_937874345.1). Taxonomy (GTDB): domain Bacteria; phylum Bacteroidota; class Bacteroidia; order Bacteroidales; family Bacteroidaceae; genus Prevotella. The sequence goes on along the minus strand of CALNBT010000128.1, from coordinate 1,940 downwards.
TCCATAGTTGATCACCTAATTTCTTCGGAACCATTCCTATCGTTTTCCATTCTTTTTGCAGTTCAATCAACGTTTCGCTCGTTGCTTTCCAGTCGGTACTTTCAGAAAGAGCCTGCGCCTTTTCTACGAGTGCTTTCTTCTTTTCAGCATTTTCAGCGAAGCTTTCCTTCATCTGTTTGAAGTATTCAGACTTATTAGAAAAGAATGTATCGCAAGCTGAACGGAATCGCTCGAAAATCCTGACATTCATTTTTAGAGGTGCAAAACCTGTTGCTTTCCATTCTGCTTGCAGTGCAATGATTTCTTTGGTGTGGTTGTCCCAATCTCCAGGTCCCTTGTTCTCTTGCTTCAAAATAGCTTCTGCCTGTTCACACAACGCTGTCTTTTTGGTTAGGTTTGCTTCTTCTTCTTCCCGTAATTTTTCGAAATGAAGCTGGTGACTTTTGTTGATGACACTAGAAGCAGTTTTGAATCTGTTCCAGATCTCCTCACGTACTTCTTTAGCAACGGGACCAATTTCTCGGTATTGCTGGTGTAATTCTTGTAATTGATGGAACGCACTAATGATATCTTTTTCTTCAGATAGTTTCTCTGCAGCTTCACAAATCTTGGTTTTTAGTTCCAAATTCTTCTTGAAGTCATATTCGCGCGCTTCACGATTAAGGTTTAATAGATCATAGAATTGCTCAACATAAAGCTGGTAATTTCTCCAAAGTTCGTTAGCTTTGTCTGCAGGAACCGACTTTATTTCTTTCCATTGCTGTTGCAAGTTCTTGAAATCTTGGAAAGATTTGTTAGCTTCATCGGGTGATGTTGCCATGGCTTTAATCTTCTCAATGATTTCAAGCTTTTTGTTGAGATTATTCTGTTTCTCTTCTTCCGACTGTAAAAATAGCTTGGCACGCTTTTCTTTCAGAACAGACATCTCTGCCTTGAAAACCTCTTCATCCTCGTCTGGAAAGACCTGATAGGTAGCAGGATCACCACCATTATCCAGATATTCTTTTTGATTGGCCTCTCTTTCAGCTTTGTGTATTTTGTAGAAAGTTGTTTTGAGATGGTCTAATTCCCTCTTAGAAGGCTGTTCATCATTCGCAACAGCCTCTTTCAATCGGTCTATAATTTCTTTCTTTGAAGTGAAAACTTTTAGTTCTTCTTCTTGATTATTGTCTGAATCAGAAGCAGTTGGTAAATCTTCACCAACAGTTACTTCACTAGCAGTATTAGAAGAAGTATCGGTTTCTGGCGTTGTCTCAGAGACAGGGCCTGACTCTTTATCACTATCAGGAGTTTCTGAAGGTTGTTCTTCGGCAGAATTTTCTGCAGGAATTACTTGGTTTACTGGGTTTTCACTTTCTAAATTGCCCTGGTTGAGGGTGTTGTCTTGAGAGTCCATCAATTCACTGTTTTAAGTTTATGATTTGGTTTTTCAGTCAAATGCCCGTGATAAGTGTATTGTTTCAACTGTCTTATCAAGCGCATATAAATGATATTCACCACGTTAATGGCGATATAATATTTGCAAACTTATATAAAAAAACATTTATCACCTAATGAAATGATCTTTTTTTTGTCTAATCTTCATTAAAGTAATCGTTTGTGTCGCATGATCATCCATGATACCACTGCGACAAGGATGGAAATGATGAATGCGATAATAAACCCAAACCTACTCGTTTCCATTCCATTTTTTACATTCATCCCGAATAAAGATGCCACTAGTGTCGTTGACATCATAAGAATCGATACAGATGTCAGGGTACGCATGACCGTATTCATATTATTGTTGATAATGCTGGAATACGTGTCCATTGTCGATTCTAAAATGTCCGAATAGATGTTTGTTGTCTCTCGTGCCTGCGTCATCTCGATGTTAACGTCTTCAATCAAGTCTGCATCCAATTCATCGACCTGTAATTTGAACTTCAATTTTGCCAACA
>CALNBT010000127.1 GCA_937874345.1 uncultured Prevotella sp. | reverse complement strand
CGCGAATTGGCAGATGGTATTTTGCCCGAATTGCGCCGTTCACGTCTGATTATCCATTATGAGACTATCGGGCGAAGTGATGAGGAAATTGCTCAGCAATACAGTACCGATGCAACCAAATTGGATGCTGAAGAAATGCTTTATTTTGCTTCATTGCAAGACAATCTTACAAAGAAGGAGGAAGTTTATCAAAAAGCAGCTTCATATTTCGATAAAGACTATCGCGCTTTTAATAATCTGGCAACCTTGTCTTTTGTCAAGGGAGATGTTCAAAGCGCAAACAATTATCTTGATAAAGCACTGGCTTTAAATCCTCAGGCACCTGAAGCATTAGCAAATGTGGGTATCCTGAATTTGTTGAATGGCAAAGTGAAGGATGCTGAGGTAAATATCGCAAAAGCTGTCGGTGAAAAGAATGTTAATGCTGCTGTTGGAAGCTTGAACCTGGCAAAGGGTAATTATGCTCAGGCTGAGAAAGACTTTGACGGTATCAATACAAATACAGCCGCTTTGGCTCAGTTGATGAATAAGGATTATGCCGCTGCAGTGGCTACATTGGATAAAGTTAAGAATCCTACAGCGATGACAGATTATCTGCATGCAATTGTTTCTGCACGACGTGGAAATAAATTTGCTGCTGATTCTTATTTACAAGAAGCACTCAAGAAAGACCCATCATTGAAGGAATACGCAGATAATGATTTGGAATTGTCTATCTTGAAATAAATGAAGCATTTCGCTTATTTTGTTCTACTCACCCTGGTTTTGATGTCATGTGGTACGGACAACCGTCATTTTAAACTTGACGGACGTCTTCTACATCTCAACCAGGGTGAGTTTTACGTTTATAGTCCTGAAGGAATCGTTAAGGGGATGGATACGATCAAGATCGCTGGTGGAAGGTTTACTTATGAAATTCCATGCGACCGTAAAGGCACCTTAATGATCGTTTTCCCCAATTTTTACGAACAACCTGTTTTTGCCACTCCCGGAGAAAAAGTAGATGTGCAGGGGGATGCATCTCACCTGAAAGAATTGGAAGTGAAGGGGACAAAGGACAATGAGTTGATGACCCAGTTCAGGAAAAGAACGTCAAGTGCTTCGCCACCCGAAGTGATTGCTTTTGCAGAACAGTTCATTCATGATCATCCGCAGTCAATTGTGGGGAAATACTTGGTTGGCAAATATTTCCTTCAGTCACCTAAGCCAGATTATCAAAAGGCAAAGAAGTTAGTAGCGTTCATGGTTGAAAACCAACCACGTGAAGGTTCATTGATCCGTTTGCAAAAACAATTGTCTGTTGGCCATCTTGCCGTAGGCAGTACACTGCCACAATTCTCAACGAATGACATCAATGGAAACACGGTCAGCAGCCAATCATTGAAATCGGCTCATCTTGTCGTGTTGAATGTCTGGTCAACTTGGAGCTATGAAAGTCTGAGTACCATGATGCGCTTGAACTATCTTCAAAAGAAATATGGCGGTCAATTGAAAGTAGTGGGCATCTGTCTTGATGGAAGTTTGAAAGAATGTCGGCAGACGTTATCACGTGATTCAATCAAATGGTCGAATATCTGTGACGAGCAGATGTTCGAAAGCAAGCTCGTTCGTCAGTTAGGACTTTCATCTATACCCGATAATATCATATTGAAAAACGGAGTTGTCGTAGCGAAAAGTCTCGATTTGCAAGCTCTGGAAAAGAAAATACAAGAGTTAATCTGATTTAATATCATGCTCGTTAAGACCTACTGTGCCGCTGTCAACGGATTGGACGTGACAACGATTACCATTGAGGTCAGTTTGACCAATGGTGTGATGTATCACTTTACAGGACTTGGTGATGAGGCTGTAAAGGAAGGGCGAAACCGGATAGCTGCAGCCATGCAGTACAACGGTTTTAAGTTTCCACATGCTGATATCACCGTGAATATGGCACCGGCAGACTTGCGAAAAGAGGGTAGTAGCTTTGATTTGCCGTTGGCAATTGCCTTTTTAGCGGCCAATGGCAGTATTCAGTCAGACTTGCTTGGACAATTTATGATGGTTGGCGAACTCAGTTTAGACGGCACGTTGCAGCCCATCAAGGGTGCACTTCCAATAGCCATGCGGGCTAGAAAAGAAAATTTCAAGGGCCTTATTGTTCCGAAACAAAATGTAAGAGAGGCGGCAGTGGTAAACCGACTCGAAGTTTATGGAATGGAATCAATGGTCGAAGTGATCCAGTTCCTGACAGGTGCTCAGGCGTTCGAACCTACAGTGATTGATACCAGAAAAGAGTTTTATGAAAATCAATATCATTTTGACCTTGATTTCAGCGATGTCAGAGGACAAGAGAATGTTAAACGTGCTTTGGAAGTAGCCGCAGCAGGTGGACACAATCTCATTATGGTTGGACCACCGGGAAGTGGAAAATCGATGATGGCAAAGCGCTTACCGTCTATCTTGCCGCCATTGACGCTGACAGAGAGCTTAGAGACAACGCAAATTCATAGTGTTGCCGGAAAATTAGGAGCAGGGTCATCGCTTATTGCCCAACGCCCATTCAGAGCACCACATCATACCATCAGTGAAGTGGCATTGGTTGGTGGCGGAGCTACTCCGCAACCAGGCGAAATTACATTAGCTCATAATGGTGTTTTGTTCTGTGATGAACTACCAGAGTTTAATAAATCGACTCTAGAAGTATTGAGACAACCCTTGGAAGACAGAAAAATTGTCATTTCCAGGGCTAAATACTCTGTTGAATTTCCTTGTAACTTCATGTTTGTGGCATCAATGAATCCATGTCCATGTGGCTATTATGGAGATCCGACTCATTCCTGTGTTTGTACTCCTGGACAGATTCAGCGGTATATGAACAAGATCAGTGGACCATTGCTCGATCGTATTGATATCCAGTGTGAAATTACGCCTGTTCCTTTTAAGGATATATCAAAAGCACAACCTGGCGAACCTAGTGAGTCAATTCGAGAACGTGTCATGAAGGCACGGACCATACAGTCAGAACGATTCAAACATTTCAAAGGGGTCTATTCAAATGCTCAGATGTCTGAACGGATGATTCATCAGTTTGCTGAACCAGATCAGGCAGGTGTTGATATGCTTCGTATGGCAATGGAAAAGCTGAGTCTATCTGCAAGAGCATATAATAGAATTCTAAAAGTGGCTCGAACCATTGCTGATCTCGAATCTTGTGAACATGTTTTGTCAAATCATCTGGCTGAAGCGATTAGCTACCGTAACCTAGATCGTGGAGACTGGGCAGAACGATAGAAATAAATATCTGATGTATTTTTAGAATTTTATGTGCGGATTGTTTGGCCCTTTTTCAAACAATCCGATATTCATTATTGTAATACCGTAGATCAATGACTGAAGTAAAAATGGATTGGGTCATTGCATCATAACATTGTCCAAATTTAGTTTCCGCAGTTTCATTTGTAATATTCATATAGACGAAGAGAAACGCCACGCTTCTCTGAATAATTCTCATGCATAGTTATCAGGATTTCAGATGAGTTTCAAACTAAAATAAGAAAGAGGAACATTGTAAAGCATTTTCAAATTCTGTCGATGCTGAAATGCTTTGTCTATGAATAATCAGATGGCAAAGAAAAAATTACATTCTAAAAAAACAATGAAGCATAAAACATTTTTCGTTTTTTAAACATTATCACTCTTTTTTTTTATATATTTGAGGCAGTTATACTAACTATTAACCTTTTTATTTTTTATGAAAGACCTAAAAATTTCTCCAGACCTCTCAGAGGAGGACTTAGCGAACAGGGATTCGGTATTTGACCGAAGGCGCAGAATCATTGGCGCGATTTTTGGCCCCATCTGTGCAATTCTCGTATGGATCACACCTATTTCAGGACTCTCCCCTGAAGCCCACAAACTACTAGCTATCGTGACCTTGGTAGCAATGTGGTGGATTACAGAACCTGTGCCGATCCCTGTGACATCTCTTATTGGACCAACCCTCTGTGTGGTGTTTAATGTCGTGGACGTTAAGGTGGCGTTCTCTGCTTTCGCCAACCCGTTGATTTTCCTCTTCATGGGTGGATTCATCATTGCTAAAGGAATGATGGTGAATGGTGTTGATAAGCGTATTGCATTTGGTATCATGTCGATGAAATGGGTTGGCGACAGCCCTCGGCGTATTTTCCTGGCTATCGGACTGGCATGTGCACTGGTTTC
>CALNBT010000126.1 GCA_937874345.1 uncultured Prevotella sp. | reverse complement strand
ATGGTGGTAGAACCTTTGGCCGCAATTCATTTGAGTGTCTCGACAAACACAGACCTAGATATTAATGGCAAGTATCAGCAGGTAAACATGGAGGCTAAATATGGAATGCTGCAGGTTACAGATCCTCTTTCACAAATAAAGGTCGTCGTCATGCAAAATGGTCGAACGGATAACCAGAGAACCAACTTAACACCACAATATGTCATGCCGGATGGTTTAAGATGGGAACATAACAAGCAGTTGATTTTTGATGCTGGAAATGAGTATCGCAAGTTTGAAACATTAGATGTTCATCATACGACAATGGGGCTCGAGTCTGTACAATGGGATGGTACAGATTATCATGCTTATATTTGGCCTGATGAACCGCGTCCTAGTTACGTGTATGATGAAGATGCAGATGGGGCTTTCTATATCCGAAACAGTAATAACAATGATAATAATACAACTTCAGAATATCAAATTGTGCATTTTCGGTTGCGTGCTCCACAACAAGAAGGTCCTGTTTATCTCAATGCTGTTTGGACAAATGATCAGTTTACACCCGAATATAAGCTCACTTATAATGAAAAAGATCAAATCTATGAAACGGCTTTATTGCTGAAACAAGGATATTATTCATATCAGTATTTAGTAAAAAAAGATGATCAATCGACTGCACCTGTAAATTCAGAAGGCTCATACTTCCAAACTGAAAATCAATATCAAGCCCTACTCTATTTTCGAGGACCGGGTGAACGTACTGACAGATTAGTAGGCTATCAGCAAGTTCGCTATCGATAGTGTTTAACAATAGCCTCTATACAGAGCTTGTAATATGCTAATAATTGTTAATGAAGCGCCATCGGTATTTAGTTTCAAGATATTTGTCAAAGAAATACATTATCTTTGCAACTGCAAATTGGGATTTGCCGATATGGCTCAGTTGGTAGAGCAACTCATTCGTAATGAGTAGGTCCCCGGTTCGAGTCCGGGTATCGGCTCTTGTGCGGAATTAGCACATCGGTAGTGCGTGGGCTTCCCAAGCCTGAGAGGCGGGTTCGATTCCCGTATTCCGCTCTTTATCTTTCTATTTCTCATCCAATTGTTTCATCGTAAAATGGCAATGAAACAAAATTTTGAGGTAAATTTCGTACAGTCTTCTTTTACTTATCCTTCATGTATTGCAGAAGAACGGCATTTTGATAATCTTCTCCAGTATATAACCAGTCGTGTAATACTGCACCTTGCACAAAACCACATTTCAGGAAAAGCTTTATTGTTTCGGTCTGGCTTGAGTCAACGACTACATATAGTTGGTGTAGATGAAGAATCTTCCACGAGTAATCAATAATTTTTTCTAGCGTAGCTTTTCCATAACCTCTATTTCGATATGTTTGAAGGATTGCTAATCCAAGTTCAGCACGTTGATGTTGCGCTGAAAAATTAACAAGATCAACGGTGCCAATGGCTTTACCCTCTTCGTTCTCCACCATCAATCTTACCTGTTTATCAGTATATATATCACCAGATGAGTTTGCTATAAAGTCGTGAAGAACATATCGTGAGTATGGAACATTTGTTGTACTGACATGCCATAAAGCCATATCATTCTCAATTTTATAAAGTATATCCAAGTCTTCGGGCTCCATTGCCCTCAAAGTGATGTCAATCATATCAAATAAAACAAACCTTATTTTAGTATTTCTTTGTAGGTAATGATAACCTTCGTTTCGGGATTATATGTCCCAATTGAAATGTTTTGATTTGGATTTTGCGCAAAGAATTGAAATATATCCTTGTAAGAAAAGGACTTGGTATCGTAAATAACACATGTTTTGCCTTGCTGTGATATAGACAGATCATTGTGACCATTGAGCAAATTTGCAGAAGTCTTTTCTATATACTGAGCCTTTAGGCCTTTTCTTTTCATTATTTCTTGACATTCTCCCATTGACTTTACAGATCCAATAAAAACATATTGCAACGTGTTTGTAGGTTTCTTGTTCAGAAAACCAAGACTCTGTTTCAGATATTTTGTTTTCATCTGAATAAGCGCCATTGCCGCTTTAAAATAGATGGCTGTTTGAATTGGGATACTAAGCAAGATACTCATGCTACTGAAATGCTTGCGGAAGAAGATCAGCATCGCATTATAGAAGACATGAACATAGCGATAAGACGATTTCATCGTACTCTCTCCTTTGTAATGTAAGATTCGTTCTGGTAAATACCAGTTATCGAATCCTCCTTTCAACAAACGATAAGAAAGATCAATATCCTCACCATACATGAAATAATCTTCATCCAACAACCCAACAATATTGAGTGCTTTGCGTGGCACAGCGAAGAATGCACCACTTACGATATCAATTTTTGATGGTCGATTCCAAGGCAGCCCCCCCATATAATATCTGGCAAAACGGTTATTTTGGGGATATTTAGAGCAGAGACCAACCATCTTGTATAAAGCAGTTTGTGGTGTAGGAATGCCTCTTCTTGATTCTTTGGCATCAGTACCTGTAATAGTCATCATCCTAAGACCTACTCCCCCTATATTGTTTTGACCATCCATAAAACGGATAACATTACCGATCGTGTCTTCAGCCACTATGACATCTGGATTCAAGAGCAATACATAATCACCCGTACTTTGCTTGATAGCAAGATTATTTGCTCGGGCAAATCCAAGATTGGCGCCACTTTCAATGATAAATACTTCAGGAAATCTACTGGAAATGTAGTCGACAGAACCATCGATGGAGGCATTGTCAACCACGAAAATTTCAGATTTGATCTCATGAAGCGACTGCTTCAAAGAAATCAAACATTGCTCCAGATAATATTTGACATTATAGCTGACAATGATTACTGAAAGTTTGGCATGTACCTTTGGGTCCGAATCAATCATTTGCAGTTACTTTAGTTTCTTCCACACAACGTTCCATGGTTGGAAAAACAAAAAATAGGCAAAGAAACAGTATGATAGCCATGTAGCCAAATGCCACTTTCATGAACAAGTAATATAAAATGATGTTGATCATCAGCGGCATCGTCAGCATATTTAACCGAACACTTCCCCAATGAAGCAATGTTTTCAAAATGTCGAGTGATTTATCTTGAAATTTGTTTCTTACCTTTTTAAGTTTGAACATACGCAATGCTAAAGGAATAACACCTATCGTTGCCAGTTCCATGATATATAGAAAGATAAATTCTTTTGTCGAATCGGCCGCCCAAACTCCTGGAATCAACGTTTCTGTTTCGAATAAACCAATGATGCTGAGCGAAATAACAATCGGCAACCAAAATTCAATCATCAAGCGATGTTGTACTTGTTTAAGATTTTTCATGTGTAAAATGTGAATCAATTTTAGATGGTGAAAACAATGACTGGATGAATTTTGATTTGCTTCTCAACGGTCAAATGGTGTTCGATTCAGTATCGAACGTCCCAATGTTACTTCATCGGTATATTCCAACTCATCACCAACGGAGATGCCTCGAGCAATAACCGAAATCTTCATGTTGAAATCTGCCAATTTTCTTGCAATGAAAAAGTTTGTAGTATCGCCTTCCATCGTAGAGCTCAGTGCTAGAATAACCTCTTTGACACCTCCATGCTGTACTCGATCTATTAATGATTGTATTTCCAATTGATCTGGCCCAATACCATCCATTGGCGAAATGATACCGCCTAACACATGATAAACGCCACTAAACTGTTGAGTATTTTCAATAGCCATCACATCCTGAATGTTCTCAACCACGCATACAATTGTGGTATCTCGATGTTCGTCAGCACAAATCGAGCAAATATCTGTGTCACTGATATTGTGACAAATGTGACAATATTGAATATTGTGTCTCATCTTTGAGACAGCCTCTACAAACTGTTCTACGTCATCGGAATCCTGACGAAGCAAATGAAGCACTAATCTCAAGGCTGTCTTTCTACCGATTCCGGGCAGTTTGGCAAACTCTCCAACAGCTTTTTCAAGAAGAACAGATGGAAATTGTTGGTACATTAGAGGTATATTCCTAATCCGATCTTGAATCCAATCGTTGAATAGTTGCTATGATCTTTCAGAGATTGATCATAATAAATTGCTGGTTCAACCGTAACGGTTCTACTTAAGAAATAAGCATAACCGACTTCTACGCCAGGCATCACGTCGTTATAATTATGATATGCATGAACAAATTTCACGTTGGCACCTAAATAAATACCATTTTGCACAATATAATAACGTGCCCCTAGCCCAAGTGAACTAAAATCAGAAACGGTTTCATTGCCATTGTGCTGATAACTCACAGTACCCAAAAACATCATATTATCCTCAATCATGTATCCAGCCTGCGTTTGAATACCAACATTCAACTTATCTAAGCCATTGTAACTGAGGTTCAGACCTGTCAAAGAACCAGAAACATACACTTTTCCCTGTTCAAATTGAGCAGAAGCTGTCATAGAGATGAGCATTGCTGCAATGATTGTCAAAAATTTTTTCATCAAATTCGTATTATATTTCATAATAATAAATATCACTCTTGCCATATCGTATCCTGGATTTGTTGGATTAATCAAGACAGAAACGAGTTTGTGCAAAAATACATAAATAATTTGAGAACCCAAAAAATATAAGTATCTTTGTGCTTATTATTCAATTAGAGAATTACGAAGGATGAAACAAATCTCCCTAATCATTATATTGACATTTGTCACATTATTTTCTTTAGCAAAATCCAATATCCCACTTTTACAGAGCGCTTTACAATCAACTCCTAAACGAGAGGTCCGAGCTGTTTGGCTTACAACGATTGGTGGCTTGGACTGGCCACATTCATATGCCAGAAGTGCCTATAGTATTGAGAAACAGAAGCGTGAATTATGTGCGATCTTAGACAAATATGCTCTTGCAGGGATTAATACCATTCTCATTCAAACCAGAATTAGAGGAACCGTCATCTATCCATCAGCTTATGAACCCTGGGATGGATGTCTTTCCGGAATACCTGGTCAGTCACCGGGATATGATGCATTGGAGTTTGCTGTGGAAGAATGTCATAAGAGGGGCATGGAAATCCATGCTTGGGTTGTGTGTATGCCTATTGGAAAATGGAACCAGCTGGGTAGTAAAATGCTCACTAAAAAACATCCCGAACTGACGAAAAAGATTGATGTTGAGGGATACATGAATCCCGAAAAGCCTCAAACCGCAAATTATATTGCGAACATTTGTCAGGAAATTACACAGAATTATGACATCGACGGCATTCATCTCGACTATATCCGTTATCCTGAAACGTGGAACCTGAAGGTGAATCGAAACGAAGGCAGGCGCAACATTACCCGTATTGTTGAAGCAGTGCATGACCAGGTGAAACACCTTAAACCGTGGGTCAAACTTAGTTGTTCTCCAATTGGAAAGTTTGATGATCTGAGTCGATATTCCAGCCACGGGTGGAATGCCTATTCTCGGGTATATCAGGATGCACAGGGTTGGTTAAGAGATGGTTTGATGGATCAGCTCTACCCTATGTTGTACTTTCAAGGTGATCAGTTTTTCCCTTTTGCCATTAATTGGCAGGAAGAAAGTTATGAGCGCACCATTGTGCCAGGACTTGGAATTTATTTCATGGCTGCCCAGGAAAAGAACTGGAACTTAGATGTTCTTAAACAAGAGATGCAGGTTATTCGAAACTTTGGAATGGGGCAAGCGTATTTCAGAGGTAAATTCTTAACCGATAATACCAAAGGAATTTACGACTTTGTTGAAACAGATTTTTCACGCTATCTGGCTTTAGTACCAGCCATGACCTGGCTGCAGAGCACTCCACCCATTGCACCCACCACTATTAATGTTGATGCAAAGACATCCACATTAAGTTGGTCTGGCGCTGTAGATCAAAGCCCTGCCCCATATCTCCTGTATAATGTCTATGCCAGTCAACAAGCTCCTGTTGACATCAATGACAGCAGAAATCTTGTTGCTTCACGAGTGCGTGGAACATCTTTGCACGTTCCAACAGGCAATTCTCTTGCGTATGCAGTTACTGCAATGGATCGATTTGGCAATGAAAGCGCTGCAATTCAAAGTGTAAAAGAAAGGACTCAGCCCAAGATCGATTTGGGAGGTCTGTTAAAATGCGATGGGTTCAAATTAGAATTACCAGCGAAAGGACCGGCACTTGATGCAAATTTCGTGGTCATTGAATCATTACAAGGTATCATGATAACGACGCGTGTCTACCAAAGTCAGTTAACTGATGTTTCTGCACTCCCTGAAGGTATGTATATTTTGAAATCAATCAATAAGAAGGGGTACACTCATCGTTTAGGCTATTTTATGATCAAACGCAATGCAAATGTTCAATGAAATTCGTGAAGAAGTGAGCAATAGAAGGCAGCTTTGTAAATGCCCTTGTTAAATATATATGATATCGCTTGTCAATCCCAATGATATTGAGCCACAAAGTCATTCATATTGTTTGTCGAAACCAATGGTCTTGAAAATCTTTCTGATGAATGTTGTTTTCAGTCATTGACATGCTTGTCCAACATTCCTCGTCCTCCCTCTCTTTGTATTTTCGCGATGAAATCGTAAAACGTCCGTTTCGAAACTTATTTATGGAAAAAAAGCCCAATAACATTCTGTTTGTGAACGTAAACAAACGTTAAAGCTTTGGCCTTTCCTGCCGATTTAATTATCTTTGCATGATTTAAATAATAGAAAATTATGATGCAACCCATTTTTATTGCAGGCCCATGTGTTATAGAATCTCAAGAGTTGTTGGACACAGTAGCCGAGCAACTTGTCAAAATTAACGACAAACTGGGTACCGACATCATTTTCAAGGCATCCTTTGACAAGGCGAATAGAACTTCTATTCATTCTTTTCGTGGCCCCGGACTTGATAAAGGTCTTGAGATGCTGGCAGAAGTGAAACAAAAATATGGGTTGCGGATAACGACCGATATTCACGAAAGTTACCAAGCTGAACCGGCATCACAGGTATGTGATATTTTGCAGATACCTGCTTTTTTATGCAGACAAACAGACTTATTGATGGCTGCTGCCAAGACTGGTAAGATTGTCAATATCAAGAAAGCGCAATTTTTGAGTGGTCAAGATATGCAATTTCCTGTTGAAAAAGCCTTAGACGCAGGTGCTGTCGAAGTATGGCTGACCGAAAGAGGCAATTCTTTTGGATATCAAAATCTGGTCGTTGATTTTAGAAACATCCCCGATATGAAGGAATTTGTCAAGACAGTCGTGATGGATTGTACCCACAGTGTACAGCGTCCCGGTGCCGGTCAGGGCAAAACCCTTGGAGATAGACGTTTTGTTCCGGCGATGGCCCATGCAGCCAAGGCCTTTGGGGCAACGGGATATTTCTTTGAGACACATCCAGATCCCGATAATGGTCTGAGTGATGCTGCTAATATGATTGAATTATCTCAACTGCAAGGCTTAATTGAAAGCCTGTTATAATTTGACACAAACTTTAAATGTCGCTCGCAACGAACAATAACATGGATGAGAATACAAATCAGAGATTGAAACATGTAAGAGAATACGCCATTCAGTGCCTAACAGATGAGGCAGAAGCCCTGATGGATTTGCGTCCACAATTGGATGATAATTTTGACAAGGCAGTTGAACTTATGTTTCATTGTACTGGGAAAATCATTGTTACAGGCGTAGGAAAGAGTGGCAATGTTGGAGCGAAAATAGCGTCTACTCTATCCTCTACCGGTACGCCGGCATTTTTTATCAATCCCTTAGACGTCTTTCATGGTGACTTGGGCGTGATGGCACATGATGATGTTGTATTGGCTTTGAGTAACAGTGGGCAGACAGACGAATTACTTCGCTTTCTCCCAATGGTGCTGCAAATGAATATTCCGATCGTTGCCATCAGTGGTAATGCCAATTCGCTCTTGGCCAAGTATTCAACCGTTCATATTAAATGTTGGGTCAAGAAGGAAGCTTGCCCGCTGAACTTGGCCCCAACGAGCAGTACAACGGCAGCCCTCGCCATTGGAGATGCGTTGGCCATTTCATTGATGATGGTTAGAAATTTCAAGCCGACAGATTTTGCACAATTCCATCCAGGAGGAGAATTGGGGAAACGGTTACTGACAACAGCTGCCGATGTCATGCGTTCAGATCATCTACCTATTGTCTCACAGGAAATGCATCTTAGCGATGCAATTATTCATGTTAGCAAAGGGAAACTTGGAATGGGTGTTTCGCTTGTTGATGACAAAGTCGTAGGTTTGATAACGGATGGAGATATAAGACGCGCCATGGAGAAGTGGCAAGCTGAGTTTTTTGACAAAACCGTGAAAGATATCATGACTGCCAATCCAAAATCAGTATTGCCAACCACTAAGATTACAGAGATTCAGCGCATCATGCATCAATATAAAATCCATTCTGTATTAGTGGTCGACCAGGATAATCACTTGCTGGGTGTTGTTGACCATTACTCATGTATGATATAATAGCAATGTCAAGTTTATTGAACAAACTCTTACTATTCCTAGGACTAATATTTTGTATTCCAATCAGCGGACAAACGGCTGATTCGACTGTAGTAAATACGTTACGTGAGAATGGGATAACATTTTCGAATGATAATCGTGTGGTACTTTTAACGACGGGTCAAGAAAAGTTTGATGATCTGTTTACTGCCATTCGCCAGGCAAAGAGTAGCATCCATTTAGAATATTTTAATTTCAGAAATGATTCGATAGCAGGTTTGTTATTCAGGATCCTGAAAGAAAAAGTAAAGGAGGGTGTGGAAGTTAGAGCAATCTTTGATGCCTTTGGAAATGCCTCCAATAACAAGCCTTTAAAACAGAAGCAACTTGATATTATTCGGTCGTGGGGTATTGAAATAATCAAGTTCGATCCGATCAGGTTCCCTTGGGTCAACCATGTATTTAGCCGTGACCATCGCAAGATAGTTGTGATCGATGGCGAAATTGGCTATATCGGCGGAATGAATGTAGCCAATTACTATATTACAGGAACAAAGAAAACAGGTGCCTGGAAAGATATGCATTGCCGAATTCAAGGTCTTGCCGTAAATTCACTACAAAAGATATTTCTCCACACCTGGAATAAGATAAGTCATCAGAACGTACAAGGAGCAAAATACTATCGAGGATATCAAGATAAAGACTATTTCAAAGATTTGAAACCTGACACAAGTTTAAATGCAGGTCATAAGATGATTGGAATCATCAATCGCGAGCCACTGGTCAGTAATAAAATTATCAGAACATTCTATACGACTGCCATCAATGCAGCAAAGGACAGCATTAAGATTGTCAATCCCTATTTTACGTTGAAACATGGTATCAAGAAAGCGCTAGACAATGCTCTTAAAAGAGGTGTCAAAATAGAGCTGATGCTTTCAACACGCAGCGATATTCCACTTACCCCTGATTGTGGATTTTATAATGCACACAAACTGATGAAACGTGGCGCAAATGTTTGGATGTATGAAGGAGGTTTCCATCATACAAAAGTGATAATGGTTGATGGCAGGGTATGCACCGTTGGGAGTGCAAACCTCAATTCTCGAAGTTTAAGCTGGGATTATGAAGCAAATGCTGTTATCATTGATAAATGCACAACAAAAGAATTAGACAGCTTGTTTGATTCAGAAAAAAAAGACAGTTTCTTGTTGACACCAGAAACATGGAATCAATTTAGAACTCCATGGCAGAAATTCAGAGGATGGGTCGCCCATCTTTTGGCTCCTGTATTATAAGAACCCTTCTGTTTGTATTGCAGATTAGCGGTCAAGTGGTGCCATGGTCTCGTACAAAATCATATATTATTGATATCGACATATCCGTTCATAACAGCATAGATGGTGAGGGATGAAACACTTTTCATGCCTAATTTCTCCATGATATTTTTCCGATGTGTTATCACTGTGGTCATTCCGATATTTAGCTGGCTTGCGATTTCTTTATTAATATATCCTTGGACGATTAAACAAAGCACTTCTATCTCGCGATCTGACAATATCTTGGAGGTCAAGGATTTTGGCATTGTTGGGAGATGTTGCCCTTTTCCGTGTGCGTATTGTTCCAATATTAAGAAAGACTTTACCAACTGATCCTCGGGCACGTTAATACATACGCTATGAAAACCATTCAACTGTGCGTGAGGGTCTGTTGATGTCGTTAATATAATGGTCTTATTTTGATGCTCAAGAAAAAAATGACGGTGTTCTAATACGAGGCTTACAGGAACGAAATAGTGAAAAAATTGTTCAGGATTGTCAAGCATAAGTTCTTCGAAAGATCGAAAAACGCTTACCTCCATGATCGGTAATACTTGTTGTAACAATTGTCTTAAGCCGATCACAGCTAATGTGTTGGGATTTACAATTGCAATTAATGGTCGGCTATTCATCTTACTTTCGTTTTCTATGGATGGCATTTGTTAAATTTAGATACGTTGAATCTATTTGACTTTCTTCTTTAACACCAGTGACGGGATCTTCAGTTCTTCTCCCACTTTTACCATTTCTTTATGATCATTAACAGCTTCAACATAACATTCCATGCCAGGTCCAAGATAAGCCTTGCTAATTGAACTTAGCGTCTGTCCACTTCGTACTTTCACCGTCTGGGCAATGCCCGTTATGAAGTATGCACCTGTTCGAACGCGTGGATCAGAATTGTATTTTTCTTGGTTGATGTCAGATGTCGTTTTAACAACTTTTAATCCGGCTTCACCTTTAACCTTATCGTTAGATGCTACTTTCTTTTCTTGGCGAACAGCTTCGGTTGAGCTTTTCTTTTCAGCTATCGTGGCTGTCATTTTGTTTGAAACGGTTGTCGAATCGTGCCGTTTAGTTTCCTTTATTTGCGAATTCTGACGGACGAGTTGCATAGAGTCTGTGCCCTTTTGTACTTTATCTGAATTATTCTGCAGAGAAAATTGAGCCATTAGTTGTTCCAACCGATGATCACGAAGTGAAAATTGTTGTCCAACATATATGATGCTGCTAAAGAGTGCCAGTAGTAAAACGCAAACAGTGGCAATTAACCATCTTTGGTTTCTTCGTGTATGATCGAGATTTTCACGCAAATGAAGATTTTCTTCAGATAGACTTTTTTCTATATTCTGAAGATGATCAATATCTGAAGATATTTCATTGTTCTCTAATGTGGTCGGTTTATTTTCATCATTCGGCTCAATTGTTGGTTTGATACCATGAATGTCTGCATTAGATTCCTTTTCTGGAGAGGGTTCTTCTTGTTTAGAAGATGGGGTTATACCTCTTGTATCATCACTCGATACAATGGCTTCAGTTAAATTGGAAGTGTCGTTTTGGTCAATGATTTTAGCCTCTGTATGCTGTTCAATGATTGAATTCCCTGCCAAATAAATGTCTTCTTTTACGGTATTTTGCTCACTTGCAATATGCGTTTCGCTATTCTTTATCTCTAGAGGACCAGCTGTAACTGGCAATGCTTGCTGAGCTTCGGTTGCATGCTCATCCTGAGATGGGATGTCTGTGGCAGGAGTATCTGTATCATATTCATCAATGTTCTCCAGGTCACCAGCAAGAAGAGCTTCATCAAAATTTTGATATTTCTCATCGATATCAGAAAAATCGATATGATCATCAACTTCAACAGTATCGAAAAGTTCAAAAGGACTATTGACACGATCTCTCAAACTGTTTTCCGGAGTAAAAGATATCTTCTCTCGGCCTTCGATAAGAATTCGTTCACCAGTATTCACATCCACACTTTCACGAGGGCTAACAGATACGACCTTAAAGGTGCCAAGCCCTTTTATCTTCACTTGCTTATCGGATTTCAGTCCATTGGTAAGGACTTCAACGAAAGAAACGATAAACGTGTTTGCATCATTTTGTGAAAGTTGATACTTCTCTACTAGTACATGACTCAAATCAGTAAACTTTGTCATCCGTTATCTCCTTTCTTCAGTTGTTCCTTCACAGAAGGTGTAGGTCTAAAATTAAGGATCAACTTGGGCGGTGCCATCATTTTCTTGCCAGTTGAAGGATTTACAAAGATGCGTTCCATTCTCTTTTTAATCTCAAAGGTACCAAAGGAAGGGACAATAATTGATTCACCTGAATCAAACGTGATAGCCATTTCTTCTGTCAGACACTGAACGAAATCCTGCGTCTGCTCTTGGCTATATCCACAGTTTTGCGCCAACTTTGCAATAAATTCCTTATTGTTCATGATTCCTCATTTTAAGATACAACGACACCAAACAAATCGAATTCTGTTGAATCTGTAATTTCTACCTGATAAAATGTGCCAATGTCCAAAGGTTTGTCCGGAGAACTGACTAACACTTCCGGATCAACTTCAGGAGAACAGAATTCAGTACGACCGATATAGAATTGATCTTCTTTTCGGTCGATGATTACTTTCATGGTTTTTCCTATTTTAGCAGCTTCAATTTCTTCACTTATCTGCTGCTGGACATCCATCAATTGATCTAGTCTTTTCTGTTTGACCTTAGTAGAAATATCATCATGATAATGTTCGGCGCTATAAGTACCCTCTTCTTCTGAGTATATAAATGCCCCCATCCTTTCAAAGCGAGCCCATTTAACGAAGTCTACCAATTCCTGGAAATCCGCTTCCGTTTCCCCTGGAAATCCAACCATGAGAGTTGTTCTAAGATGAATTCCCGGAACTTCTTCCCGAATTTTGGAAATCAACTCCATGGTCTCTTGTTTGGTAATATTTCTCCGCATCCGGCCAAGTACATTGTCAGAGATATGTTGTAACGCAATATCAAGATATTTGCAAACATTATCTTTACTACTGATGATTTCCAGAAGATCCATAGGGAACTGGTTAGGATAAGCATAATGCAAACGAATCCATTCAACTCCATCAATATCCGACATCTCATCAATTAACTCAGTTAGATGCCTTTTCCCATCAAGATCTTCTCCATAATAGGTCAACTCCTGAGCGATGATTTGAAATTCTTTCACACCTTGAGCGACTAAATCGCGAA